>CAZCQC010000250.1:0-21754 GCA_964500155.1 uncultured Rikenellaceae bacterium
TGAACTTTTTGAGGCAATTACACTGATCCAGACAAGAAAGATCGGAAAATTTCCAATTATACTTGTCGGGAAAAAGTACTGGGGCGGATTGCTGAAGTGGATCAATGATGAAATGCTTGGCGAAGAGCATAATATTTCACCCGAGGATCTGAACCTGTTCACTCTTGTCGACACCTCGGATGAAGCAGTCGATTACATTGTCCAGTTTTACTCGAGGTACCTTCTCAGTCCTAACTTCTAGTGGTAAAAAGAATAATAATTTCCCCTCCTTCTCAAGAAGGGGTGTCCGCCGGCTGGCGGACGGGGTGGTTCAGAAGGTTATTAGATGGAATTAAATAATTGATTTAGCACTTTAGGGATTTATTGATGATGTAAAACCAACCACCTCCCTCCCGACAAGTCGGGAGTACTCCTCCTTAGGAAGGAGGAGAAATTATGAAAATTAGTATTTCTTTATGAAGAATTTGATACTTATTTCTTCCGGAAACGATCAAGTTCTCTTTCGGAGTCTTTCCGTTTGAGGGTTTCACGCTTGTCGTATTCCTTTTTCCCTTTTGAAACGGCGATTTCGGCTTTTGCCAGACCCTTTTCATTAATAAATACCTTAATCACGATTATCGTAAGCCCTGCTTCTTTGACTTTTCTTTCAATCTTCCTGAGCTCCTTACCTTTCAACAACAGTTTACGCTCTCTTAACGGATCGTGGTTATTCAGATTTCCCCACCAGTATTCCGCTATATGCATACCCTTGATAAAGAGTTCTCCGTCCCTGAAGGTACAGAATGAATCGGTGAGGGTTGCTTTTCCAGCCCTGATTGATTTTATCTCTGTCCCGGTAAGCTTTATTCCGGCTATATACTTATCGATGAACTCGTAATCGTGTGAAGCCTTTTTATTTCTGATTGTAATATCTGAGCCGGAACTCCTCATCTTAATTATTTAAGCAAAAATTGAAAAATAGATTTTGTCAAATGCCAGTGTTAGAATCCAGCTTGTTAAAGAGAGTAATGTAATAAATGCTATAGATGCTGAAATCAACAGAAGAATTTTCTTTCTCTCAGGAGGATCAATCAATTTTTCAATACCGGTCCAAAGAATATAAAGGCCGTAGAAAGAAAGGATATTTATAAAAATAAATGATTCAAACACACGGGTTACGATCTGACAAAGGAGAAATGGTACAACAGAACAGACGATAAGTTTAAAGGAATTATTAAATTCCTTACCTAGTCCAAAAAAATTGGTGACCTCGTTTAAAACCAAAGCGGTTCCATATATCGCCAGAAAAAGCAGTGTAAAATATTTAATCCCAATAAGTATTGAGTAAGTGTCTTTAAGCACTGTGTTGGTAAAAAGGAAGGATCCCAGAAATGCTGCGACAGATGCCAGAGTCAAAAGGGGAAATAATAAATTCCTGATGAAGTATAAAGAATGCTTATTCTCAGCCCGGATTATACCCCATTCTTTCAAAGGGTCAAGTAAAATACCTCTAACCGAGCGAGCCAGAAAATTAAAATTCATTATGTGCCAGGTTTAGTGCCGCAAAATTATAATAAATTTATTGTAATTTGTAGTTCCTTCTGATATCATTGGGATGATTGATTCAAAGCACTCTTCAAAATATGACTTACTTGTAGTCACAGGTCCGACAGCTTCAGGAAAAACTTCGCTGGCTGCAGCGTTGGCTCTTAAGCTGAACGGGGAAATTATCAGTGCCGACTCGAGGCAGATCTACAGGCAGATGAATCTGGGAACAGGAAAGGATTACAGCGATTATATGGTAGAAGGCAGGCATATCCCGTTTCATCTTGTTGATATTGCTGATCCGGGATACAAGTACAGTGTTTTTGAATATCAGCAAGATTTTATAAAGGTGCTCGATGATCTGAGATCGAGGAATACTTTCCCTGTTGTTTGCGGCGGTTCAGGAATGTACATTGATTCAGTTGTATCAGGCTACAAAATGGTCGAAGTCCCTCCGGATCAAGAGTTCAGAGCTTCACTTGAAAAGAAATCCCTGGAAGAGCTGACAGTGATCCTCTCTTCCTATAAAAAGCTTCATAATAAAACTGATATTGATACAAAAAAAAGAGCAATACGAGCTGTAGAAATAGAACGCTTTATCGGAGCAGGAAAGCAAAACCCTAAGGATTTTCCTGTAATAAAGCCCCTGGTAACGGGAGTATTATTCAGCCGGGAAAAAAGACGTGAAAGGATAAGTGAAAGACTGAAGAGCCGTTTTGAAGAAGGAATGGAGGACGAAGTCAGGAAGTTGCTGATGAAGGGAATCGCTCCTGAAACATTGATCTACTATGGACTTGAATACAAGTATTTAACACTCTACATTACCGGAAGGATTTCATACGATGAAATGTACCACTCGCTCGAAACGGCGATCCACCAGTTTGCAAAGCGCCAGATGACATGGTTCCGGGGGATGGAACGAAAAGGGATAAAGATTCATTGGATTGACGGGGAGTTGTCAATGAACGAGAAAGTGGCGCAAATAATGGAATTGCTGGAATTACCTCTCCCCAACCCCTGATTCAATCCACCTCATCCCCCTTCCCCTTCTCCTGAAAGAGAAGGGGATAATCATTATTATAGAAAAAAACCCCTCGCCTACAGGAGAGGGGTATGGGGTGAGGTGAAAATTCAGGAGAAGGGGTTGGGGGATGAGGTATTTACTTTAAGTATGTATCCAGCCACTCGAAAAACTCCCTCTGCCAGATCACTGAATTCTGCGGTTTCAGCACAAAATGAGTCTCATCTTCAAAAAAGAGCATCCTGCTCGGGATGTTATGAAGCTGAGCAGCCTGGAATGCTTCCATGCTCTGGGTATATGGAATCCTGAAATCATTGGCTCCGACAATTATCAATATAGGAGTATCCCAGCTGTCGACCCTTAAATGCGGTGAAAAACTATAGCTTTTTGGATTATTCCAGTAGGGTCCTTCAATATCCTTGTTCGGAAACCATAGTTCCTCCGTGGACCCATACCAGCTGGTAAAATTAAACATCCCGCAATGGGATATGAAAGCTTTAAATCGTCCGCCATGGATACCCGCAAGATAATAAACGGAGTATCCGCCATAGCTTGCACCCACTGCACCAAGCCTTGTTCCATCGACGTACGGTTCTTTTGCCATCGCATCGGTTGCATCGAGATAGTCCTGCATGTTTGCACCTCCGTAATCCCCTGATATCTGCTCTTTCCATGCCTGGCCGAAACCTGCGTTACCACGCCTGTTCGGGGCTATTACTATATAGCCTTTTGCCGCCATCATCTGAAGGTTCCAGCGATATGACCAGAACTGATCGAGCGTTGACTGTGGTCCCCCGTTGCAAAACAGCAGGGCCGGATATTTTTTCTTTGCATCGAAATCGGGAGGAAAGACAATCCACATCTGGAGATCCTTATTGTCTTTCGTCTTTATATATTTTTCCTCAACCTTTCCCATCCTTACCGATTCATATAATGACCTGTTTATAAAAGTGATCTGGTTGAGCTCTCCCGAATTCAATTTCACATTTGATAATTCCGGTGCCATCGACATTGATGTAATTCCCGAAACCAAAACCCCCGACTGAAGACTAATGGGCCCCATATTATGGATCCCTTCAGTCACTTTCTCAATGTTTTTGACAGTTAAATTGATCCTGAAAATCTGGGCAGTACCCAGGTAGGAACAAGTGAAATAGATGTTCTGGTCGTCAGCCCATGTAAGATTCTCAATATCGAACTGCCATCCCCTGGATAACCAGTTGCGGGTATTATCATTTATATTATAAATTACAAGACGGTCGAGATCGGCCTCGTAACCATTTCTTTCCATGCTCTGCAGAGCTATTTTTGTTCCATCGGGTGAGAAAACAGGATATCTGTCATAACCTTTGTTGCCCTCAGTAATGTTTATTTCCCTGCCTGAAGTTATTTCATGCAGGTAAATATCAGAGTTAGTGCTTCTTGCGTCCTCAATTCCCCTAAGTCTCTTTGATGTGTAGGCAATGTATTTACCATCAGGGCTCCATGAGATTTCACGTTCATCATAATAAGGGGCTGTAGGAGATTCAAATTTCTGATCCTTCATAATATCCTTTTCCCCCGATACTGACGTTCCGTTGAATGATGCAACAAAAATATGGCTGTACGAGTAATCGCTCCATGCATTCCAATGCCGGTACATAAGATCATCTATTATTCTGACCTTAGCATCAGGAAAATCATGTTTTTCATTGGCAGTCTGATCAAGCTTGACTCTTTTTGTGAAGTAAATTTTATTACCGGCTGGAGAAATATTGAATATTTCGAATTCAGAGATCCCTTCCACTTTTTTCTGTTCCGAACCGTCAGGATTCATAGTCATAAGATCACTTCCCCTGACAAACGCGATCTTTTTACCATTCTCAAACCACTGCGGTGAACTTCCTCCTTCCGAAGTAAGTTGCACAGGTTCTCCTCCGCTGGAGGATATTTTGAAGATGTCAGTTTTTCTTGCTTCACTGTTAAGATCAATATGTGTTACTGTAAATATTACTGATGATCCATCGGGGGAGAGGGCAAATGATCCAAGCCGGCCGAATTTCCACATTATTTCGGGTGTCATTACCCCTCCCGCTTTTTCCTCTGCCGTAAGCTGATTATTAAAATCAGCGACCTTTTCCGGGGTAACCACCGGAGTCTTCTGTTTGCAGGAAACAGAGATGCTGATGATCACGATCATCAACAGGAAGAAAGATCTTTTCATAATGGGTTTAGGATAATATTGATTATTACTTTTTGAGGGCTTCAAATATTTTGATCTTTAATTCATCATACAGTTCAGGATTGTCTTTAATGATCAGTTTAACGGCATCTCTACCCTGTCCGAGCTTTGTGTCTCCATAGCTGAACCAGGAACCACTTTTTTTGATTATTTCGAAATCCACCCCAAGATCAACTATTTCACCAAGCTGTGAAATCCCTTCTCCATATAGAATATCGAAATCGGCTTTTTTAAACGGTGGCGCAAGCTTATTCTTTACTATTTTAGCTCTTGTACGGCTTCCGATGATTTCCTCTCCTTCCTTTATTTGACTGGTCCTGCGGATGTCAACTCTGACTGAAGCATAAAATTTCAGAGCGTTTCCTCCGGTTGTTGTTTCAGGATTGCCGAACATAACTCCGATCTTTTCTCTCAGCTGGTTTATAAACACACATGAAGTGTTTGTTTTACTGATATTTGCAGTCAGCTTACGAAGAGCCTGCGACATTAACCTTGCCTGCAGACCCATTTTTTGATCACCCATTTCACCCTCAATTTCAGCTTTAGGTGTAAGGGCGGCAACTGAGTCGATCACAACAATGTCAAGAGCACCTGATCTGATAAGATTATCTGTTATTTCAAGAGCCTGTTCACCATTATCAGGTTGTGAGATCAGTAAATTTTCAACATCGACTCCGAGTTTTTCGGCATAATTCCTGTCAAAAGTGTGTTCAGCGTCAATTATTGCAGCGATGCCTCCGTTCTTCTGGGCTTCAGCGATTGCATGAATTGCCAGTGTAGTTTTTCCTGATGCTTCTGGTCCATATATTTCTATTACGCGTCCTCGTGGAAATCCTCCGATCCCGAGTGCAGCGTCAAGACCGATCGAACCAGTTGATATGACCTGGATATTTTCGATGGCATGATCGCCCATCTTCATAATAGTTCCTTTCCCGAAATCCTTCTCAATTTTGCCCAGTGTAACTTCCAGTGCTTTAAGTTTGTCTTTGTTTATTTCTTTTCTTTCGTTGCTCATATTATTGGTTTTATTGTTGAAACATTTTGAATATCTGTTCTGAATGATTTTTTGTGTCGACTTTCGAAATGATCTTTTCGATAATGCCTTTCCCGTCAATTATAAATGTTGTTCTTACAATACCGAGGAAGCTTTTTCCGTACATCATCTTTTCACGGTATACGCCATAATCGTTCAGTATTTTCCTTGAAGTATCGGCAATGAGAGGAAACGGCAGCGAATATTTTAAAGCAAAGCCTTTATGAGATTTTTCACTATCCATGCTGACGCCGATAACTGCAAATCCCTTTTTCAAAAAATCATCATGGTTGTCTCGTAAACTGCAGGCTTCAGCAGTACATCCGGGTGTATTATCCTTCGGGTAAAAATATAAAACCAGCTTTTTTCCCGAAAAATCGCTTAGTTTAATCGTTTTGCCGTCCTGATCCACGCCTTCGAACCATGGGGCTTTCATTCCCTCTTTAAGCTCTACCATATTGTATGAATTTTGTAATTAGGGTTAAAATTACGAAGTTTGAACCGTTTTCTGATTATATCAGGAGAATTGTTATTAACACAGATATTCATAAAATGATATCATTATGATATTATTATGATATCATAATGATATCAAAAAGATATCAAACTAACAAAGGTGGATTAAAAATGGAATAAATTGATATTGATTTAGTTACAGAAACAATAGCATTGATGAAAATTAAAAATAAATATAATCTTACCTGGATTTCAGTATTAGTATCCTTTCTTATCTTATCGTTTTCAATTCTGAATTCTCAGGAGATTCAGCATAAACCTTCGCGGCAGGCAGCAATGGATGCTTTCTCCGGCGGAGATTATGAAAAAGCTTTAAGGGAATTCGATATCCTTTTACAGGTATATTCAAAGGATCCCTTATATAAGTATTATTCAGGTGTATGTCTTGTGAAAATGAACAAGGAGCCTGAAAATGCATCAGAATTTCTCCGGGAAGCGCTCAGTGGTTCTCTCGATATTAAAAGCATCCCTGATGATGCATGGTTTTACCTTGGGAGAGCACAACAGATGGCAGGAAGGTTTCCGGATGCAATTGAGTCATTTAATAATTTTGAAGATAAGGCGGGAAAAAAGAGAGCCAGGGATTTAAATGTATCGGGATATATCCGGGAATGCAAGGAACGGAATCCGGGGCCTGTACAAAAAGCCGCATTTGAAAAGCCCATTGCCGAAAAATCCGTTATTCTACCTGCCGTCAAACCGGTTCCCCAAAAGCTGGAGGTCCCGGTAGCATATGATAAAGTGCTGTCTGAAGCAATGAAATACCAGGTAAAAGCTGACTCACTGAATAGCCTGATAGCTGATTACAGGAATGAATATGATAAACTTTCTCCCTCACAGAAGCAGGCAGCAAAATCCAGAATTTCGGAAATGGAATCTCTCTCTTCGGAATACCAGAAGATGGCTGATGAAAAATTTGGTAAAACAGGGACCAGGCCTCCTGAAAAGAAGGTAGATGTTGAAGCGCAAGTGTTACCTGAGCCTATCAGGCGCAGAGAAATTTTTTCGATTTTTAATATTGAGACGGATCCTGCACGTTTGAGGGATCAGAAAGTTTTATTGGATCCTGAAATACCTGCCGGATTGATCTACCGGATTCAGATCGGAGTTTTCAGCAAACAGATGGAGCCTTCCTTCTTTAAAGGGATATCGCCGGTAGCAGGATTCAGGATTCCGGGAACAGGGTCGACAAAATACTTTGCCGGTCAGTTCAGAAGGATGGCTGATGCCAGTCAGTCTGTAGTAACAGTCCGGCAGATGGGATTCAGAGATTCGTTTGTTACGGCTGTTCTTGATGGAAAAGCAGTATCGCTTGAAAGAGCATCTCTTATGGAAAATGAATGGGGTCAGAAACCTCTTATGGAAACTGTGCCAGCGTTGAAAGCTGGAGAGACAACGGCTTCGACGCTGATCTTCAGGGTTGAGGTAACCAGATCCTCCAGGTCTTTGGGTGATGATACTTCCGCGGACTACAGGAAGATGGCAGGAAACCGTGGTTTTGAAATAATTACAGCTGAAGATGGTTCATTTGTTTATCTTATCGGGAAATTTATTACTTTTGAAAGTGCTAATGAGTATGCCGATCTTCTTAAACGAAACGGTTACCGGGATGCAAAAGTTACTGCATATCTGGGAAGCAGGGAGATACCGGTAGCGACAGCAAAGCAACTATTTGAGAAATAGCGATGAAGGAAAAAACATTACACAAGAGTGACAGGCTGAGCAGCGGGGGTGAAGTGTACTCGCTTATACTCTACAATGATGAGATCAACACATTCGATCACGTTATTAAATCTCTAGTTGAGATTTGCGGACATGATTCGGTTCAGGCTGAACAATGTGCCCTTATTGTGCATCTAAAAGGCAGCTGTGACATTAAACTGGGAATCAGGGAAGTTCTTCAGGCGATGAGCAGATCGCTCAATTCGAAAGGATTGAATTCACAGGTACTTAAGGTTTGACCCACTGAAATTTAACCCCCTAGCCACTAACATAATACCCCCTTTCCCCCCAAGGGGGGTTTTTAGTTTTTGCAATTTATAAGTCCCCGCCAGCTGGCGGGGATTTAGGGGTTCTTCCCCTTGTGAAATATTCCAAAAAGAGCCCTGTCAAAAAATCCCAGGAGCAGGATCCCTATCAACGCATAAGAAAACCATCCGGGAAGGCTCAGATTATTGAAATAGTAACTATTTATGACCGGTAATGTAAATTCCAGATCCTGGATATATTTCCACACCGTGGAACCGATGGATTCGGTCTCACCGGCAGGGATCATAATTGCAGCCAGTATCAGTCCGGCCGTAATTGCAGCTGAAAATATCGGCACCTTGTTTTTTACAAAAAGCCCTTTGTTCACCTTTACCGACTGGGTTTCGATCTGGATCCTTGTCAGGGTTTTTGAAGTAAATCCATCAGGGGCTTTCTCAATCTTTTCAGGATTGAGGTATTTACTCAGCAGAGTTTCATCATTCATCTCCTGTTTATCCATTGTATAAGACGTTTTTCATTTCAACTTTTTTGATAATTTCAACCATCTTTTGCCTGGCTCTGAAAAGCTTTACTTTAATATTCGACCTGCTTATGCCAGTGATCTTTGATAGTTCTTCCGTATCCAGTTCGTTATAATAATAGAGTGTTACCAGTCCTCTCTCTTCTTCAGAGATTTTCTGAAGGGCAAAATTAATCAAAGAATTCCTGTAATCATCAACAGCCTCTTCCTCGGTGGTACTAAAACCAAGAAAATCAACAGCATCAGCAGGAAATTCCTCAACTGAAAGCACCCTGTTCTTCCTGGTTCTTACAAGTGAGATTGCAGTATTATAGACAATTCTGTAAAGCCAGGTGGCAAAACTGCTTTTCTTCCTGAAATCTTTAAGCGATCTGTAAGCTTTTAAGAATGCATCCTGTGCGACCTCCTCGGCCTCTTCACGGTTCCCGCAGATCCTGAAAGCAAGGTTGAATGCCTTATCTTTATGGTTATCAACCAGATAGGAAAATGCATTTATTTTCCCTTCAAGCACCTGACCGATATAATATACGTCGTCTTTAGTATCCATTCCGGATGTTTGACGCTCAAAGTTATGAAATGGTTACAGGAATTTACAATATTTTTACCCCCTTCTCTAGGGGTTGTTGAAAAAGTCGGATCCTGCTTTATTTCTTCCATAATTTTACCCCCTACCCCCTAAAGGGGGTTTTGCAAAAGCCTGTTTATCAATAAGTCCCCTTTAGGGGATTTAGGGGCAAACAAAAAGGGAAGGTCTTTTTCAACAGCCCCAGCTGTTTTTACATTTACCCTTTTGGGGAAAAATGAAAGGGGGTATTTAAAAAATGAATAATATCTGTAACCATAAGGTCTCTTCCTGTGTCTAAAGGGTAAAATTAAGTTAAACCAAACAAAAAAAGTCATGGAAACATTAATTGCTTTTATCGCTCTCTTCGCCACAGTTTTCGGTATTTTGTATGTTCATTATACAACACGCAACAAGGAACGTATGGCTCTGATTGAAAAAGGTGCAGATGCCAGTCTTTTCAATACGGGAAAAGAGGGCAGGTCATCTGTTAACTGGGGGAAATTCGCCCTTAAGATCGGTATGCTATTCATGGGTATAGGCCTTGGAATCATAGCCGGTGCAATTTTAGAATCTGCAGCTCTTTTTCCTTCTGAAGAAGCCGGATATTTTTCAATGATCTTCATTTTCGGCGGACTTGCACTGGTATTATATTACCTTATTGACCGTAAAACCAAGTAGTAATCCTAACCCCGTCCCTTCCCCTTAAATGTAAGGGGAAGGGGGTAAGTCTATATTTTACTTTCTTTTCACTCCTCCCCTTATGCTTAAGGGGAGGAGATGGAGGTAGGGTTAAGAATATAAAGAAGGGGCCAGGGATGAGTTTATTTTATATAGAATTCAATCATCTTTTTAATAGCTTCACGGCACACAGTGCAGTATCCCTTTGAACCGTTGCTTTTCATTCTGCAGTCCATTTCAGGCCTGAAGATCCCTTTTGCCGAGTAGCCTCCTCCTTCGAACAATCCTGTTGTATTTTTGTACTTGTCATCAGCCGGAGTCGGCATGGGCGTCTCCTTTGCCACAATCTTTTTCCATTTTGAGTCAAAGTTTATCATAGTTGTTATGTTCGGCTCCCATGGTTCGACATTCAAAGGATAAAATTCATCATAGGCGACATCTGATGAATAGTATTCGTCAGCCAGACCTGCAAATCCATGACCGAATTCATGAATGAAAACCTTTGATGAAAGAGGGTGTCCTGCAGTTGTTCCGCTGTAATAATTATAGACTCCTCCTCCTCCGTATTTGTTGCTGTTAATGAGTACAATTATATTATCGTGGGGAGCTAAAGCGGCATAATCGTTAACTGATTTTATGTCCTGTGTCGTAAGATAACGGTCAGTACCGAAAGTATAGAAGCTTGAATTCAGAACCGTGTTGTTATAGATTTTGTCGCCAGGAATATCAGTTCCGGGATCAGATGATACAGATTCAACAGCCCAGATATTTATTTTGTCCGTGTAATCAGTGAACGGGGCTTCTGAGAAAAGGATATCTGCCATTTTCTTTACATCATCCCTGAACTTGCCCATATCATCAGATGTATAGCCTTCAGCCACGAATGCAAGATCGACACATCTCTGAGGATCTCCGGAGCCGTATATTTTTGTTATGGCAGCATTTACGGGCTTCTCTTTTCTTATGTAATAATCAGTGGGATCGATAACAGTTTCGTAAAGCTTTGAAAAAATCCCGTTCCGTTCCCTCAGGCTAAGAACAAAACGGACTCTGTTTTTTGGAAATGGCATTGTAGCCACTTCATAGAAACTTCGTTCAATAGTCTTAGCTTCTGCAGTTGTTTGCCATTCCTGAAAAAGTGTGCTAAATCCACGGGAATAGAGCAACCTGTTTTCAGCAGCATCAAAAACTTCATATTTAAAGTTGCCATAATCGAAGGGATCGATTAAATTCTCATGTGATCCGCCATACAACTGTTCCTCTTTCATCCCCACCGGATAGACAAGCGTTTTCTGACTGTTTCCCGCAAGCATGAAATCAAACCGCAGTACTTTATCAGTAAAATACTTTTCAAAGTTTGTTTGCGCCGGAGACGATAAAGTCCACAACGTCAATATAAAAGCTAAGAAAACTCTCATAATCTAACTGTTTTATTATTATGTTATAAAGCTAATAATATTCGTCACTGCGGATAAAGAATTTGTATAATTTTGCATCGGACCAAATAAAACGACGAAAACAAATTTAAGCCTTAAGTGTTTAACAACAAATAATTATTATAATGGCTGACCTGAACACACGAATAAGCGATTTTCTCTGGGCAAATCTGAGCGAAAAACACATCAACGGCAAAAAGGACCCTTTCTGGCAATCCCTGAGGGACACCGGGACTGAGCTCTGGCTTGATACAGGAGATATTGAAGAAGCTGAAGCAAACTGGTCGGCTGAAATGAGCGCTCTGACAACAAATAATACGCTGCTTAACAATGAGATACAAAAGGGGATTTATGATATCTTTGTTTCTGAAGCCAAGCATATCGTTCACGACCTGCCTCTCGAGACAAAAGTAAAAGAGATTGCTTTTATGCTTAATGCGAGGCATGGATTAAGGCTTGCATCAAAATTTGGAGGACTTGTCAGCGTGGAACTTCATACTGATATGGCCCATGATGTTAAGGCTATCGAGTATTATGGCAAGAGGTACCATGAAATCTGTCCCGACCAGTTTATCGTTAAAGTCCCGTATACGGCTGAGGGTCTTATTGGAGCACGACGGTTAAGGGAAGCAGGAGTAAGGGTAAACTTCACACTTGAATTCAGTGCAAGGCAGAATGTTATTGTAACCAGGACAGCCCAGCCGGATTATGTCAATGTATTTCTTGGAAGGATAGGTGCCTTTATGATGGAGAACAAGCTTGGAGACGGATCAGGTGCAGGTGAGATGGCAGTTATTTCTTCGCAGAACTGGGTCACTGCATTTTCTGCTCAAAATGCATGGCCAACGAAATTAATTGCTGCGAGCCTCCGTCATTACAATCAGCTTGAACTGCTTGCAGGTACTGATGTTTTCACAATGCCACCTAAAGTAGCGGCTGCCGGGCGAAAAGCATTAACGGGTAAATTTTCAACAAGAACCCATGAGAATTATGATATCAGTATTTACCCTTCGGCAAAGGACTCAGGAATCGAAAAATTCTGGGAGGTGGATGACAAAGTTCTCAGTCTTGCTCAGCGGCTTAATCAGAAGTTACCTGCAACAGGGCAGGAACTTGTTCGTATAGCACAGGAGGAAGGCTGTGAGGATATGTTCCCATCACTTTCAAAAGAAGAAAAAGCGATGATATCCGGTGATGGAAAAATTCCGGTTTTCTCTAAGTGGCAGAAGAAAATTGCTGATGGCAAAATAGCCCCTGATACGCTGCTGACTCTTGCAGGACTTGCTTCCTTTACTGCTGACCAGGCTATGCTGGATCAGAGAATACTGAATATTATAGGGTGATCAAAGTGTCCGCTGCCTGGTTATTTCATACAGAAGAATACCAGCAGCAACCGATACATTCAGGGATCCTATTTCTCCTTTCATGGGAATCATGACCAGCTGATCGGATAAAGAGATTAATTCGCGGCTAATTCCTTTATCTTCCGAACCCATTATCAGTACGACCGGGCCTTTCATATCGGCTTCAGAGATTTCTGAACCTTGCTTTTCGCCCGCGCTAATAACTTTAAGTCCTGATTCCCTGAGATATTCAATGGACCTTACAATGCTTCTTTCGCGGCAAACGGGAAAAGAATGCAGAGCTCCTGCAGAAGTTTTGATCGCATCTGCAGTGATCCTTGCCGAACCTTTTTCAGGGATAATTACAGCATGTGCCCCAAGGCATTCAGCACTTCTAACTATAGCCCCGAAGTTCCTTACATCCGAAACACCATCGAGGGCAATTATCAGGGGATCTTCACCCTTCTCGAATATCATCGGTAAAAGATTCGTAATCGACTGAAATTCAATGAGAGAAAGCCAGGCTAAAACACCCTGGTGATTTTTTCGCGTGACAAGTTCAATCCTCTCCAAAGGTACTATCTGGTAAGCAATATTATGATTTCGCACTTCAATCATTAATTCATGATACAAAGCACCTTGCAAACCCTGCTTTATAAGCAGACGGTCGATCTTCTTTCCTGCCCTGACAGCTTCAATTACTGATCTGAGGCCATAAATGCAATCTGATTCTTTCACTTTATCAATTATAAATCTTCAGGATTATCAAGCCGGAACACAATACCCTTTCTCCAGCTGGCTATCGCTTTATCCCAATAGGAAACAAGAGTTTCACTCCTGCTCAGGTAGAAATCATTATCAGAGAATTTATTTTGCCTGGTTCTGAAATTGAAGAAAAGGTAATTCTCCTTAAGATGGTATCTTCCTCCCCATGATGATTTTAATACCGGCCTCCGGTATCCCCAGCTTTCCTCCTCTGAATTCTTGTAGACTTTGTCAGGGGGTCCATAAATTGTATAGATCATTCCTCTCTCGGTTCTCCAGCCCTCCTTGAATGATGTGAAATAATAATTTGAATAAAGGATCCTTGTATAATAAATACGGATAAGCTCCCTTGATTTATCGATATTACCGCTACACTTTATCCAGAATTCGTCAAGTGCAACTTTGGGCCGAGCTGAGGAAAACATCTCATTCATTTCCTCCTCGGAGGCAAGGTAAGCAAGTGGTTTAATCATTGTTAAAGGGTCGGTCATCCCTGGGAATGTTTCTCCGAAGTTGAATAATGTGTATCCATCTTCTGAGTCTCTTTCGGGCATGCATAAATAAACGCCCTCTTTTGGAAGGGTAAGTGGCAGGGTATCGGAATATGGAAGGGCAATAACTGTATCAGGTTCATAATCAATTATTTTTTCGGGAAGCAGTATCGAAGGCGGATAAGGCACTTCGGATAGCGGCTTATAGTATGAGATATACAAACTGTCTATTGGCCTTAAAGGATAAAGGATGTTAACAAATTCACTGGCTTTGACAACCGGATTAAACAGCTCATTCTTAAAAATATGTCCCCTGGCTTTAAAATTATATCTGTTACTGTACGACCGGGTGTCGAAAGTTACGAATGATTGTATTACTTCAGATCGTAACTTGTCGAGAAGCTTAACTTCAGCAATATAATTTGCACCAGGGCCGACTTTAAGAGGCAGTTTATAAACGTACTCCTGCTTTGAAGGCTCCTTTACAATATTGGCATCCATGAAAGCAGTGTCGGCCAGAATTCTTCCATTAGTGGTATTAAATAGCTTTACAGTTATAAGGATCTGAGCCATGGGAATGCCCTGAGGATTTGCCTCTGAAAAGAACAGTTCCGTTGAAAAGAACTTTACCGACAGAACTGAAGTTGCATCTGTTTCATTAAAAACACTGAAACGAGGTTTTATAGAGCTTTTTGTCGGATTATACAAATAGGAAAGATCCTTTAAATCGACAACGGCTTTTTTTGTAGTGGTGCACGATATAATAATCATGCAAAATAACCCGGCGTAAAAGAGTGTGCTATATTTTCTGAAAGAACTTTTCCGGTTCATATTCCTGAATTATTAATTTGTTGCATAATATTCTGTTTCCAGCTTATCCTTACCCTGCAAAGTTCTGTATTGTCCGAAGTCCTCATTATTGAATGATTAAATACATTGCTGTCATTACTTTCCTCTGACATAGCAATTGCAATGCTTTCGTTGAAGCGTGATTCGGCAAGATAATTTATTTCAGCAGATAAAGGCACATTTTTGAGAATGAAATCAAGGTCATAACTATCGGTGACCCATTTCAGATACCTGGCATTATTTGTATGTAGATTGACATCAAGATCGCTAATAGTAACATGGAAAGGGGGAGTATTCCGGACATTTCCACCGGCGGGTTCAAGTTTCATAGCATTTCCGGGGAATGCTTTTTCACACATCAATTCAGAATTCAACCGGGAAAGATTATTGTCCGGCCTCTGGATCCTTTTTGTATCGCGGTCAATAATAAGCCATGATGAGGTTGCACGGGCAACTGGTCTTCCGTTGGGGTAACGAGCTTCAAAGTCTCTTATTGCAAACAGCCGGTCAGTTCCCCTCGGCCATGTTTTTAGAATGATAGTTTCACCCCAGGAAGGCCAGAAGGACATTTCAGAATGAATTCTTGAGAGAACCCAGAAATGATTTTGTTTCATCAGGTCGTCACGTCCAAACCCAAGCTGTAAGGCATGATCTGATGCAATATCCTGCAGATAATTAAAAAATGAATGAAGGTTCAGCCGGCCATCAGGGCCTGTCTCATAAACATGAACCGGGTAATTCTTTTCCAGCCTGGGGTATTCCATATTCAGCCGTTGGTTTTTAAGAATTCATCAACCTCATGGGAATGGAGAGTCCAGTTATTCATTTCTTCATTCAGTTTTTTCCGGAGATCTTCATATTGTTTATAAATCCCGGCACTATCTGAGGAGTTGGCTGTGGTCATTAATTCTTTGTCCATCGCCTGCAATTCAGCCTCCATTATTTCTATTCTCTTTTCAGAATCTTCGAGTTTTTTCCTTAATTTCCTCAGCGATCTGTCATATTCTTTTTTATCAAGATATTTCTGCTTGTTCGAAGTATTATCACTGGTTTCGCTCTCATGTGTTACTTTATCTCTTTTTTCAATATCCTTGAGGTTTACAATCTTTTTTTTCCGGAGGAAGTCATAAATACCTCCAATATTTTCTTTAATCCTGTTATGTCTGAACTCATATACTTTTGTAACCAGCCCGTCGAGGAAATCTCTGTCATGCGAAACCACAATTAGCGTGCCATCATATTTGATCAGTGCCTGCTTCAGTATATCCTTTGATCTCATATCGAGGTGGTTGGTCGGTTCATCAAGTACCAGAAGATTAGCCGGTTCAAGAAGAAGCTTTACGAGGGCAAGCCTCGATCTTTCACCACCGGAAAGAACCTTGATTTTCTTGTCAACATCTTCGCCTCTGAAAAGAAAAGCACCGAGCATATCACGGATCTTTGGCCTTATTTCGCCTTTTGCGACATAATCAATTGTATCAAGCACGGTTGAGTTCTCGTCAAGAAGTTCATCCTGATTCTGTGCAAAGTAACCTGTTCTGACATTATGCCCTATTTTGAGGGATCCCTCATGATCGAGCTGGCCGATTATGATTCTTGAGAAAGTAGTTTTTCCTTCCCCATTACGTCCGACAAAGGCAACTTTTTCCCCTCTTGTAATTGTAATATTGATTCGGTTCAGCACATTGAGAGAACCAAAGCTCTTTGAAAGGTTTTGTGCTTCAACAACAACAGTGCCTGAACGCGGAGATTGCGGAAACCGTAAATTCATCGTACTGTTATCTTCTTCATCGACCTCAATCCTTTCAATCTTGTCGAGCTGCTTTATTTTCGACTGGACCTGGATAGACTTCGTGGGTTTGTATCTGAATCGTTCAATGAATCTCTCCGTATCCTCAATCATCTTTTGCTGGTTCCTGAATGAGGCTATCTGCTGAGTTCTTCTCTCTTCTCTCAGGACGACATATTTTGACCATGAAACTTTGTAGTCATAGATTTTTCCAAGCGAAATTTCAATTGTCCTGTTAGTAACATTATCGAGAAAAGCCCTGTCGTGCGATACCATCATCACCGCTCCGGGATATCCTGCCAGGAAAGTTTCGAGCCACTGGATTGATTCTATGTCGAGGTGGTTGGTAGGTTCATCAAGAAGAAAGAGGGAAGGTTTTCGGAGGATCAGTTTTGCCAGCTCTATCCTCATTCGCCATCCACCGCTCAGTTCACTGGTTGGCCGGTCAAAATCCTTCCTTTCAAAACCGAGCCCCGTGAGCGTCTGTTCAGCTTCAGCCAGATAGTTGGTACCTCCGAGAATCCGGTATTTTTCCTCTGTTTCATTAAGTCTGTCACACAACTTTAAATAATCGGCAGAATGGTAATCATCCCTTTCTGCTATTTCCCTGCTGCATTCTTCTATTTCTTCCGACAGGCTTATCAGGCCGGCAAATGCCTTAATTGTTTCATTCATAACAGTAGTTGAATCGTCAACTGACATCTGTTGAGGAAGGTACCCGATTGTAATTTCTTTCGACATGTCAACAAACCCTTTTGTGGGGCTCTGGCTACCTGAAATGATTTTAAGAAGGGTTGTTTTTCCGGCACCGTTTTTTCCTGTCAGACCGATACGGTCCTGTTCATTTATGAGAAAAGAAATATCTGTCAATAAATCGAAACTTCCGAATGAAACTGAAATATCCTTTACCGAGACCATACGAAAAATATAAAGCGCAAATATATGAAAAGTAGAGGAGCCAGTGAAGAAGAGATTTACCTGATAAAAGTTATCTTTGCCGTGATGAAAACATTTAAACGATTAATCGGTTCTCTGCTCCTCATTTCGGCAATTATTTCAGTCGTCACTTCATGCAAAAAGAGTGAAGAACCTCAATATGAACATTTTGTTTCAAAGGAATTGATAACCAGTTATTCTACAACATACATAAATATCCTTCTTGACCTTGCATCGGCCACTTACCCTGAACTTAGTGTCCTTAAGCAGCATATAGCTCATCCGGTAGACATTTACAGGGTGGTTTACAAAACAGAGGTAAATAGCATGGAAATAAGTGCCTCAGGGCTGCTCTGTGTTCCTTCAGAAAAGGGAGATTATCCTCTTGTTAGTTTTCAAAATGGCACGAATACTGTGAATGCTTATGCCCCAAGTGAATATCCTTCTAATCCTACATATCAGTTTGTTGAAGTAATCGCTTCAATGGGATATGTTGTACTGATACCGGATTATCCGGGATTCGGTGAATCAGCAGACATCCCTCATCCTTACCTGATAAAAGAACCAACTGTCAGATCATTAGTTGACATGCTTTTTACAGCAAAGGAGATGGATACTGAAGAACTTCCGGACATTACAATTAAAGATGCCGTTTACCTGGCCGGTTATTCACAGGGCGGATGGGCAACACTTGCACTTCATGAGGCTCTTGAGAAGTATTATTCGGGTGAGTTTAACCTTAAGGGAAGTGTTTGTGGGGCAGGTCCGTATGACCTGAACATACTTTTCGGATCAATGACCGGTATAAGCTCATATCCTATGCCTGTTTATATCGGGTATATAATTAATGCTTATACCGAATACAATCAGTTTACCAATCCTGTTTCAGATATTCTTAAGGAGCCTTATGTCTCAAGGCTTGGAAGCCTTTATACAGGTTCTTTAACATTTGAACAGATAAACGGGCAGCTAACCACCTCAATCCCTGATCTTTTTACAGATAGTTTTCTTTCCGGATTCGGATCAGATGCCAAATATACTTCTGTAAGGTCATCCCTTGCAGCTAACAGCATTGCCGGATGGAATACCGCAGTACCTTTGGCTCTAATTCATGGTGGCGGTGATACATCAGTTAATCCTGTTACAACTGAAAGCCTTTACAATGCCATGATTGGAGCCGGAACATCGCCTCAGATCTGCACAAAAGAGATAATTCCTGGTCTTGATCATGGGGATGCAGTCATACCGGTCATGATTAAAGGATTGCAGTTTATAATGAGTCTTGAGCAGAAATAAACACAGAAACAGATTTAAGATTTTCATATTTTAACAAACATCACAGTTGGGACGAAAGAAAGAAATGCCATTGCTCGAGAAGGTACGGATAACGGATATCGGGGCTGAAGGAAATGCAATTGCACGAATTGAAAACCAGGTTGTTTTTGTCCCGATGCTGATACCGGGAGATGTGGTCGACATCCGTGTCAGGAAAAAGAGGAGGAAATTCATGGAGGGCACCGTAGTCCGTTTCCATGAATATTCTCTTGACAGGATCAAGCCCAGGTGCGCACATTTCGGGGTATGCGGCGGTTGCAAATGGCAGCATCTTCCATATGAAAAACAACTTCAGTTCAAGGAAAAGCAGGTAACGGATAACCTTATTAGAATAGGGAAAGTAGATATCCCTAATACAGATCCGATTCTGGGGTCCGAAGATATTTTCTTTTACCGGAACAAGCTGGAATATACTTTTTCCGATAAGCGCTGGCTTACAAGAGAAGAAATGATCTCCGATAATGATCATTTAAATGGCGACGCACTCGGATTTCATATCCCGGGTATGTTTGATAAAGTTCTGGATATCAGAGAGTGTCATCTTCAGCCTGAGCCTTCAAATGCCATTCGCGACGCAGTAAGAAGATATGCCCACAGGAAGTCATTTGCATTTTTTAACCTGCGTCAGCAAAGCGGGTTTCTGAGAAACCTGATAATCCGTAACACAAGCGGTGGCAAGGTAATGGTTATAGTAGTTTTTTACCTTGATGAAAAGGAGAGGATTGAGGGACTTCTTGATTTTCTTGCAACGGAATTTCCCCAGATTAATTCCCTTTTTTATATAATTAATACGAAGCAGAATGACTCACTCGCCGACCAGGTTCCCATACTTTACAAGGGTGATGATCACCTGCTTGAAGAAATGGATGGACTTAAATTCAGGATCGGGCCAAAATCATTTTACCAGACAAATACAAAACAATCGCTCCGTTTATACAAAATTGCAAAGGATTTTGCCGCTCTGACCGGCAACGAGATCGTTTATGACCTTTACACGGGTGCAGGTACAATTGCAAATTTTATTGCAGATTCAGCACAAAAAGTTATTGGCATTGAATATATTGATGAAGCGGTCAGAGACGCAGCAATCAATTCTGAGATCAATAGCATAAGGAACACTCAGTTTTTTGCCGGGGATATAAGATCATTGCTAAATGATCAGTTCATAGGCGAAAATGGGAAACCTGATATCATTATCACCGACCCGCCAAGGGCAGGAATGCACGAAGATGTAGTTAAGCAGATCATAAATGCTTCCCCTGGAAAAGTGATTTACATAAGCTGCAATCCATCAACACAGGCCCGCGATATAAGCTTAATGTCTGAATATTACATGGTTACCAGGATTCAGCCTGTTGACATGTTCCCCCATACCCATCATGTTGAAAATGTTATCCTCCTTGAGAAGAAATCCTATTAGGTTTTTCTCACAATAACCATCCTGAAAATCAGTTTATTTAAGTAGTTAGTCTGTTTGATAACTTTCCTTTATGACGCCTTACAATCAGGAAGGCTATGAGGATCTTTACACTCTGAGTATCCAGAGTGTGGAAGATCACCTCGCAAGTCTTCGCTACGCCGGCTTGATTCAGCATGCTCTAATGCCTGATCCAATTATTCTTAAGGGGATATTGAAGGATTTCTTCATTCTTTTTCTTCCAAGGGACATAGTAAGCGGTGATTTCTATTATACCTTTTCAAACCGTCAGTTTACATGCATTGCGGCAGGTGATTGTACAGGGCATGGAGTACCAGGTGCACTTATGAGCATACTCGGGATAAGTTTTCTGAACGAGATACTTCAATCGAAGCAGTGCATCAGGGCAAACCGGGTATTGAACAATATGCGGGAGAAAATAATGAAAGCCCTTCACCAGACCGGATCAAGGGAAGAAACAAAAGACAGTATTGATATAGGGCTTTGCATAATTGAGAGTGGTACGAATTCATTACAGTTTGCCGGAGCAAACCGACCGCTTATAAGGATAAGGAACGGGGAGCTTTCAGAATTCAAACCCGACAAAATGACGATAGGTATTGCGCCGCAGGAAGAAAAACCTTTTATTAATATTGTGATTGATACAATTCCCGGTGATTCGTTTTATCTTTTTTCGGACGGCTTTGCTGACCAGTTTGGTGAAATTACTGATAAGAAATTCAAATACAAACAATTCAAGCAGATCCTCTTGTCAGTCACGGGGCTTTCGATGGCTTCACAAAGAGAGTGTCTCGAATTTTCTTTTAAAGAATGGAAGGGCAAATCACAACAATGTGACGATGTCCTCGTTTTTGGATTTCAGGTATGACTTATAACATTATGAGGCTTTTAGCTTTCAGGATTAAAAATTTCAGATCTATTCTGGATACAGACTGGCAAAATCTGTCACCCGATAATGTCACATGCCTGATCGGGCAGAATGAATCCGGCAAGACATCTGTGCTGGAAGCTCTGGAAGTATTTTATTCCGGAGTGATATCGGAAGATGTCCTGAGGAGTGATCTTTCACTGCCTGAAATAAGCTGCAGATTCAGTATTCCTGAGGGCTGGCTGTTAAAGGTTACGGAGAATCCCGGTACTGAGCTTAAAGAGCTTTTATCGGGGCTTACCCAGATAGAGCTTACAAGAAAATGGATCGCGGATCTGTCGTCCGAGATCACTGTCAGCGGAAAGATCAGCCATTATCTTGATTCCCTGGAAGATGCATGGCGTCTTTATCTGGAGGATGTGAAAGTGAAGCTCAAG
>CAZCQC010000251.1:0-6280 GCA_964500155.1 uncultured Rikenellaceae bacterium
TGAAGTGTTTTCCCGGAACCAATAATTACATTGTAATTACGCTCCTGAAGCCTTCTGGCGAGTGGAATCATACGTCCGGCATGACCAAGACCCCACTCGAGGGGGCAGATCAGTATGTTACAATTCTTATTCAAAATCAGCCTGATACATTGGTCTTGATTCCCAGTCGGTTAACCATTTTGGCAATCCGCTTAAGTTCTGTGGCGGGGACTTTCTCAAGCCGGTTACCATCCGGGGTATCTCTTGAGATAGTGTAGATCATGACTTCATAAGGCTTTATCATTTCAATTGCTTTCAGCCATGCTTCAATCTCCTCCTGTGTTGTATTGTCAATAGATTTTCCGTTAAATGATCCGCGAAGGAAGAGAGTCTGTATTATCAGCTGACCATTAAAACTCCTGAGGTTATCAATAAGTTCCGCGACCCTTACATTGACCCCCGGCTGGTTATGCACCTTTACAGTCAGGTCGAAGCCGGAATCAAGTTTAAGTATATTCTGATCGACTTTCAGCAATGCTTCCCTTATTGAGGGTATAGTAATTGTCGTTGAATTGGATAAAACTGCAATCCTTGCCTCCGGAAAGTATTTGTTTCTCAGTTCAATGCAATCATCAACTATCACCGGGAATTCCGGATGCAAAGTCGGTTCTCCGTTTCCTGCAAAGGTTATAACTTCAGGAGAAGTGTTTTTATCCTTCATTTCTGAAAGCTTCCGATCAAGTGCTTTGTAAACTTCGTCACGTGTCGGAAGAGAACTTTTTTCCTTTGATGAACCGAGTGTCCAGCCACATTCACAATAGATACAGTTGAAATTGCATATTTTTCTGCTGGCCGGTAAAAGGTTGATCCCAAGAGATACTCCCAGCCTCCTGCTTTTAACCGGTCCGAAAATTATTCTGTCGAACAAAAATGTTGGCATATCCCAATCTGTCAGTAACAGAACAAAAGTAGCATAAAAAACCTGAGTTGCCTGTTGCTTGTTGCTTGTTAGTTGCCAGTCGACCTGTATTATTCAAGACCAAGAAACATCCCCCTCGCCCCCTTCAAAGGGGGAATTTAGCAACCAGCAACCTTAATTATTCCTCAAGCCAATCTTGTTATATGGCTTTCCGGGAGTAATTGCATTTTATGGAGATCAATATCCTGAAGAAGAAGCAATCCGGGTTTTTTCCCAGGCTGAATGCTTCCGTATTCTGCCTCTTCTCCAAGAGCCAGGGCACCGTTAATAGTTGCCCACCTGATAAGGTCCTGCAGCGGTACCCATGGATAATATTTGTTAAGCGTTTTAAGCTCTTCAAGAATGCTTAAATGACTGTTTGATGCAAGGCTGTCAGTGCCTGTCACGATCCGGCAATTTTCTTCAATAAGCATATCGACAGGAGGAACCTGGTCTTCGATGTACAGATTTGCATTCGGGCAAAGACACCAGAAAAGGTTTTTCCTCTTGTTAACCTTTTTTACTGTATTCCGGTCAGCAAACGTATTGTGAACCAGGATCAGATTTCCCGAAGGAGTTATTTCATTCAGTATAGCAGTTTCATGATCCTCAACTGTTTCCAGTACTTCAATTTCAAGTCCCGAGTCTTTATATGACTCAAGGATAGGTCCGTCATTATACTTAAGAAATGATTTTTCACAATCAGTTTCCATAAAATGGACGGAGGTAATTTTATTCGAGTCAGTTTCGGCTCTCAATAAACGGAAGAGTGTCAGCGAAAGCGAATATGCAGTATGGGGAACTATCCAGGAAGGAATTCTGTAGTCGCGAGCTATGTTTGAGAGTTGTTTAATTTCATCCATCCTGCGGTGAGCTTTTTCAGGATCAATACCAAAGACCTCGAGCAGGTTAATATATTTTATTCTGCTTTTCTTTTTTATATCAAATGTCAATCTGGTATTACAGATATCGGCACACAGAACGACTCCATCGCTATACATCTCATTATCAGCCCTTGAAATAAATCCTGGTATATTTTCGTCGCTATTATCCCTTCTGTTCCCGAAGTATTTCAGGAATTCAGCCAGACCTTTTTTGGGAGGGATCAGGTCCTTCATGTGAGACAATTCAAGGTGACAATGGCAGTTCACGAATCCTGGAATTATTATCCCGTTGTGGAACTCGACAGATGTTTTTTCAGAAAGGTTCCCGTCACTATCCTCAACTCCGGTTATGGTGCCATCATTTTCAACAGTCACTATCCCTCTTTTCAGCGGGGGCCCGTCATTTGTAAAGATATACTGAGCCGAAAAGTGCTTCATTATTCTACAACATTGCGTGTTAGTATGATGTTTTCAACCCTGTGATGATATTCCCTGTCGGAGGAAGTTCCCTCCTGGTCTATGAACCATCCCTTAAGCATTACTGTACCTTTAAAATTCTGGACCAAAGTAAACCTGTAATTGTGAGAATGCCCGTCTTTTATATAATGGACAGGTGAAAAGCGGATCCTGGTTTCATTTCCTGTCGAATCTGTCCTGGAAAAATATATTCCCATTACAGGATCAGGTGACTGATCATCGGGATATATGGTAAGCGTAAATCTCAGGTATAATGTCCCATAAAAACCTGAAGAAAAATCAATAAGTGCAGTGTCTTTGGAGTCTGGATCAGGGAGCGAATAGAATGATTTTCCAGGCCATATATTACTTTGCCCGGCACTGAAAACAAGCAATTCCTTATCGACCCTTGACTCCATTTCACTTAGTCTTCCAAGTACCCTGTCGTAGATCTTAACGAGCTTTTTTGGCTTCTTTATAAAATAATATCTCATTGTCCTGTCCATTTGCGGTTTGGTGTAACCGTACTTTTTGAAGATATCGATGTACGATTCCAGTGTGTCGCCCTTTGTAAATTTATATTTGATTTCAGGAATTGAAAGAAGCCCGTCAGCAATATGTACCTCTGTCAGGATTGATGTAAGATCCTTCTCCGGAATTATGTCTTTATGTACTGCTTTATTTCTCCTGCCAGTACATGAGAATGCCACAACAGAGAAAGCAATAAGGACAATTAGAGTATACCGGTTCATGGAGCTCAGATTATATTTAATTTCTTGTCAGATACTTTTTAGTGAGGAATCTTACAGGATACCATGCCGCCCAGAATCCAATCACAAGGACTGTAACAGGGACTATTATAAAATCCTTGATCTCCATCACTACCGGATAAGCATTCACAATCAGCGAATCGCTCTGGAGTCTTACTATTCCATATTTTTGCTGGATCCAGCAGACAGTGAAACCAAGAAGAATTCCGGAAAAAGCTCCGATTATAGATATCAGCCATCCTTCGAAAATGAAAATTTTCCTTATCAAGGTGTTATCAGCCCCGAGGCTTCTTAGTATCCCTATATCCCTCTCCTTCTCAATAATGAGCATTGTAAGGGAACCTATAATGCTGAAAGAGGCAATAATGAGTATTAGCGTAAGTATAAAAAAGATAGCAATACGCTCTGATTTCATCACTTTGTAAAAGATCTCCTGCTGTTCATATTTATTCCTGACAATAAAGTCTTTCCCGAATAATCTTACCACATCTTTCTGAATGGCAGATTCGTTGCCTTCTTTTTCAAATTTAATCTCAAGAGATGAGACCTCTGTTTTATATTCAAGCAGTTCGCGCGCAAAATCAATAGGGATGAATACATATTTTGAATCATATTCCTGCTCCACCTGGTATATACCTGAAGGGAAAATATAATTCCTTATGAATGCATCTTCGGGATTCAGATCGGCCGTCCCGGTCCTTTTCGGTACATAGATATTAAGCGGTGTGATGAAATTGATCCTCATTCCGAGGTAATTTGCAATTCCAATACCCGGAATTGCATATGGCCTTCCCTGTTCCGAATGCAGTACGAATCCTCCATCCCACATTGAGCTGTCGATTCCGGTGACCTGGGCATAGTTTTCATCTACTCCTTTTATTGTTGCCACATACTGTTTTTCACCGTATCTGAGAAGTGCATTTTCTTCCACACAAAGTGAATAACAGGCAACCCCGTTTATATCAGAAAGAAGGGTAAGTGCTGTGGTGTCGGGGATGAATGTTTTACCTGCAGCAGGAGTGATCTTAAGATCAGGATCAAAGGTGTTGAAAATAGACCTGACAAGGCTCTCCAGCCCGTTGAATACCGAAAGAACTATAATAAGGGCCATAGTCCCGACCATTACACCTGCGACAGAGATCGAAGAGATCACATTTATTGCATTTCTCGATTTTTTCGCGAAGAGATACCTTTTTGCTATATAGAGAGATAGTTTCACTTTTATTTGCTCGCTGAAACCAGCAACCCGGTTCCTGATTTATGAATTATAAAGAGATCAAAAATATTCAGTAATACTGCAAAAGGGAAGAATATCAGATAATAAAACGGAAGAATAATGAAGAACAGGCTTGAGAAGTTAAGCATCCTGATCGGATATTTCATCGACAAGCGCCATGAGAGAGAGCCCGGTTTGCCATATGTATATGATGCCTTGATATTATTAAACCCTGCTCTCCCGAGTTTTTGGGATATCTCTCCGATCCCGTAACCGTCCCTTACATGTTCGTCGATAAATGATTTTTCCTCTTTACCATGGACATCAGAGCCTCCTTTATCAGATGGTGTTGATATGAGTAATGATCCTCCCGGTTTAAGTGCCCGGAAGAAATTCCTGAAGACCAGCTCATCCTCTTCAATGTGCTCCATAACATCGACCGAGAGAATAAAATCGAAGGATCCTGTTTCATTCAGTAGGGTGAGATCCATGGTCTCGCAAGTGACTCTTCCAGAGAGGCCTGCCCTGCTGAAAAATTTATTGTTGTCATTGATGTGTTCCCGATCAATGTCCACGGCTTTTATTTTCCATTGCCTGTTCATCCTGCTCATTCTCCAGGTATATTGTCCGAATCCGGCTCCTGCATCCAATACTGATGCGTCACCCTGGTATTTACGGACTATTCCTCTCAGCGCCTTTCTGACATGCCATGACCGCAGGAGAAGAATGTCGAGAAAAAAATAAAAGATTTTTCTCATAAAGAGAGGACCTGAAAAAAGCCGGCCAGCTGTTTTTTTGATAGGATCGTACTGCATCTGGCTCAGGACTTCAGCAGTTTGTCGATATTTTCGATATAATCAAGGCTGTCGTCAATATAAAATACTATTTCTGGCACTATCCTTAATTGTCTTCTTACCTTCTGACCCATCTCAAATCTTATTTTGGGAGAATGGTCCTGTATGGCCTTAAGAACTGCATCCTGCCCGCCGGAGGGGTAGATGCTGATAAATATTTTGGCAAATGATAGATCAGGGCTGACTCTAACTTTTGTCACGGATATCATTTTCCCATGTGCCAGCTCACTGCCCTTCCTCAGAAAGATGTCGGCCATCTCTTTCTGAACAAGTCTTGAAACTTTTTTCTGTCGCGTTGATTCCATGGCCTTTTGTATTGTGAACAGGCAAAGGTACGATTTTCGGAAAAAGAATTAATTTTGCGGGGACTTTTATTAAGGATAACAATGGAAACTGTAGTGAGCGGAATAAGATCGACGGGAAACCTTCATCTTGGGAATTATTATGGGGCGATAATAAACTTCCTGAAAATGCAGAAAGAGAACAAATGCTTTTTCTTTATTGCCGATTATCATGCGCTTACAACACATCCAAAACCAGATGACCTTCACGGGAACATAAAACAGGTTCTGGCCGAGTATCTGGCCTGCGGAATAGATCCTGAGATTGCCACAATTTTTATCCAGAGCGACGTTCCTGAGGTATCAGAATTGTACCTTCTTCTGAATATGAATGCCTATGTGGGTGAACTTGAAAGGACCGTATCGTTTAAGGAAAAAATCAGAATACATCCTGATAACATCAACGCCGGACTTCTCACTTATCCTGTTCTGATGGCTGCCGACATCATTATCCATAAAGCCAGTAAGGTGCCGGTGGGAAAGGATCAGGAACAGCATCTTGAGATGACACGACGGTTCGCCAGGAGGTTTAACATGATTTATGATGTAAATTATTTTCCCGAGCCTGATGCTTATAATTTCGGACATGAGCTTATAAAGATCCCGGGACTCGACGGCACAGGTAAAATGGGGAAGAGCGAGGGGAACGGGATTTTCCTTTCGGATACTCCTCAGGTGATAAGAAAAAAGGTGATGAGTGCTGTGACAGATGCCGGACCTACTGTTGCTGGGCAGACAATGTCGGAGCCGGTCAGGAATCTCTTTACAATTATGAATGTAGTTTCGGACCCGACTGTTGTTAAATATTTCACAGAAAAGCAT
>CAZCQC010000252.1:0-2743 GCA_964500155.1 uncultured Rikenellaceae bacterium
AATGTGGAGTTACCGGAACAAATGGTCGGCAGGGACCTTGCCCTGGTTCTTGGTCCGGTTGATGATATGGACAGGGCTTACTTTAACGGTAAGCTTGTAGGTTCGCATGAAGTATCAGGTTTCTGGCAAGCCGATAGAAACTATGATGTGCCAAAAGAGATTGTTAAAGCAGGGTCCAACACAATTGCAGTCCGTGTACTGGATAATCAGGGCGGTGGCGGAATATATGGAAAACCCGGATCAATGTATCTTGCCCTGAAAGAATCTGAACTGGCTCAGATCAGTCTCGATGGTGAATGGAAATTTCAACCGGTCGCTGAACTGATCGGGAACAGGTTTTACATTCTAGATCTGACCAAGAATGAATTTTCTACAGTTAAAAGACCAAAAACGATCAGCGCCTCAACACCTTAATCATTATTCAATGGGATGATCAAGCCGCTTATTAAGTATCCTGTTAGGGGAGCAATCTGGTATCAGGGAGAAGCAAACGTTGGAAGAGCAGATCAATACTCAAAAATCTTTCCCCTGATGATCCTGAACTGGAGGAATGCCTGGAAGAATGAAGATCTCGCATTCTATTATGCCCAGATAGCTCCATATGCTTACGGAGATGAGGATTCAATGGAATCGGCTTATCTCCGCGAAGCCCAGGAAAAGGCTCTTGAGCTTCCGAATACCGGTATGGTAGTTACGCTCGATATTGCTACTGTTATGAATATACATCCACCCTTCAAGAAAGAGGTTGGCGACAGGCTCGCAAACTTTGCCCTAGTAAAAAATTATGGAAAAGAAATCATACTACTGGGTCCTGCCTACAAATCGATGACAGTTGATGGAAGGACTATAAAGGTTCAGTTTGACTATATTGAGAACGGACTTAATGCAAAAAATGGTAAATTATCGGAGTTTGAGATTGCCGGGAAGGATGGCAAATACTACAAAGCTGAGGCAAGGATCGTAAACAATGAAGTATGGTTGACATCACCAAAAGTTACTGAACCTTTATCGGTCAGGTACTGCTGGAGGGACATGGCGACAGCTTCTTTATTCAACAGCGCCGGATTGCCAGCCCTTCAATTCCGGACTAATAAGTAGTAAATAATTTAACTGAAATACATTTTATTAATTTTATACAATTAAATCTTAAATATATGATGAAAAAGAATCTGTTGTTACTGCCAATGCTCGTTGTCACAATTGCTTTATTTACCGGTTGCAGTAACTCGTCAAAAAACAAGGTGAGACAGGAGGTTTTTGGTAACCATCAGGGCAAGGAAGTCTACCTGATAACTCTTACAAACAAGCAGGGTAACGTTTTGAAACTTACCAATTATGGAGCTAAAATCAATTGGATTGAAGTCCCTGACAGAAAAGGCCAGAAAGCCAATATAACCTTCGGATATGATACTTTTGAAGAAACACTGGCCGGTGATATGTCGTTTGGTTCAACTGTTGGCAGGTATGCCAACAGAATCGCCAACGGCAAGTTTACCCTTGACAGTGTTGAATACAACCTGCCTAAGAATAACGGACCTAATACTCTTCATGGAGGACCAGGGGGATGGCACAGCGTTGTCTGGAATACTGAAGTGCTGAGGAACAACGATTTTCCGGCAGTGAAATTCACATATCACAGCCCTGATATGGAGATGGGATTTCCAGGGAATGTGGATGCCGAGGTAATATATACTTGGAGTGACAACAACGAGATTATAATGGATTATAAATGCACCACTGATAAACGAACAGTAATAAATTTAACAAACCATGCATATTTTAATCTGTACGGACCTGGCAACGGGTTTATCACGGACCATATTCTGACGTTGAGAGGATCATATTTTACACCAGTAGATTCTGTAATGATACCCACAGGTGAGATTCGTCCGGTAGCCGGAACGCCATTTGACTTTACAAAACCACATACAATTGGTGAAAGACTCGACGAAAATTATGATCAGCTTATCCTTGGGAAAGGTTATGACCACAATTATGTCCTTGATAACAAGGAAGATGTTGATGCATTGGTTTATGAATCGGGCAGCGGACGGGTACTTGAGGTAATAACCGATCAACCTGGTCTGCAGCTTTATATCGGCAATTTTCTTAACGGAACCCAGAAAGGCCATGGCGGTATACAATATGATTTAAGAACTGGTTTCTGTCTTGAATCAGGCCATTATCCTGACAGTCCGAACCATCCCGATTTTCCATCAACTGTTCTGAATCCGGGAGAAACGTATAAAACCAGAACAATTTACAGGTTTTCAGTTCTTTAGCATAGTTTACAAACTAATTAACCTTTTTATAATATGACCACAAGACGTATTTTTTTAAGAAACAGTGCAATTGCTGCTGCCGGATTAACATTTGCGCCATCTGTTTCAGGCTCAATGAAAGGATTCCAGGCAAGCGACAAGATCAGGATAGGTGTTATAGGATGCAATGGACAGGGATGGAGCGACCTGAGCGCCTTTCTCGAATACCCACAGACAGAATGTATTGCATTATGCGATATAGATGATGCAGTGCTTAACCGCAGGGCATCGAATGTCGAAAAGATAAGGGGAAAAAAGCCGGCAAATCTTTATAAGGACTGGCGAAAACTTATTGATAATAAGGATATTGATCTTGTTATAGTCGGAACTCCCGATCACTGGCACTGTATTCAGATGGTAGCTGCATGTGAAGCAGGAAAGGATGTCTATTGTGAAAAGCCAATCGGAAGGACAATTGAGGA
>CAZCQC010000253.1:0-7944 GCA_964500155.1 uncultured Rikenellaceae bacterium
TTCTCTGACTGAAAGAATCAGATTGTCAATCAGGTTATGATCCTTTATAATATAGTCGTCGATCCCTTTTCTTGCCAGTTCAAGCACAATTTCTCCATTCTCCTGTCCCGAAAGAATAATAACATGATTCCGTGGCATTAATTCCACGATCCGGGTATAAACTTCCATACTGTTCATTACTTCCTTATCCTCGCTGATAAAATAATAATCTAAAATTATCAGATCCGGATCTGCATTCAGTTCATTCAGACATTCTTCTCCATACCTGAACGACTTTACCAGATAGCCTTCTGAGGTCAGTCGCCTGTTTACCAGCATATTAACTACAGGATCATCATCAACAATATATATCAGTTTCTTCCTGCCCACAGCCTGATGTATTAATATAAATTGTTACCAAAATACTAATAAATTCATAAAAGTACGATACTATTTATATTCATAAATGCGATTTACATCGAAAACAGAGGGAATGAGTTCATCATGTTAATAACCTTCTTTCCGACATTCCTGATAACGTTTTCATTTTCAATATTTGAGATCACCTCATCTATGAGCTCAACTATGATACCCATATGTTCTGCATTAAGTCCCCTGGTTGTAATTGCAGGTGTTCCGACCCTAAGTCCTGAAGTCAGGAATGGAGACCTGCTGTCGAAAGGAACCATGTTTTTATTTACAGTTATATGTGAAAGCACAAGTGTATTCTCGGCTTTTTTCCCTGAGATATCCGGGAATTTTGTTCTCAGATCGATCAGTAACAGGTGATTGTCGGTTCCTCCTGAAACCACTTTATATCCTTTATCAGTAAACGCCTGAGCCATTACTGCTGCATTCCTTTTCACCCGAGCCTGGTATTCTCCGAATTCCGGAAGAAGAGCCTCTCCGAAAGAGACGGCTTTGGAGGCAATTACATGTTCGAGAGGGCCGCCCTGAACACCCGGGAATACAGCTGAATTAAGAAGTGATGACATCATTCTCACCTCTCCTTTTGCGGTTGTAATGCCCCATGGATTGACAAAATCTTTTCCCATAAGTATTATGCCTCCCCGGGGACCCCTAAGAGTCTTATGAGTTGTCGATGTAACAATATGTGCATACTTCAGCGGATTCTTCAGCAGTCCGGCGGCAATAAGTCCGGCCGGATGAGCCATATCAACCATCAGAATAGCCCCAACAGAATCAGCGATCTTCCTCATCCTTTCATAGTCCCATTCACGGGAATAAGCTGAGGCACCTCCTATTATCATCTTTGGTTTCTCCTTCAGGGCAAGCTCTTCCATCATATCATAATCAACAATTCCGGTGTCTTCTTTAACACTATAAGCAACTGGTTTATAGAGAATCCCTGAGGAATTAACCGGAGATCCGTGCGAAAGATGGCCTCCGTGTGCCAGATTTAGGCCCATAAAGGTGTCTCCGGGCTTTAAAACTGTAAAAAAGACTGCCATATTTGCCTGAGCACCTGAGTGAGGTTGTACATTTGCATATTCGGCATCAAAAAGCTTCCTGAGCCTGTCGATGGCTATCTGTTCGGTCTGATCAACTACTTCACATCCACCATAATAACGGTTTCCCGGATACCCCTCTGCATATTTGTTTGTAAGAACTGATCCCATAGCTTCCAAAACCTGCGGACTGACAAAATTCTCTGAGGCTATCAATTCAATGCCATTCAGCTGGCGCTGATGTTCTTTTTCAATAAGGTCAAAAATTAAAGTGTCCTTTTCCATCTTTTTAAAATTCATTGTCGATTATTTGCAATACCGGTACATAGTGATGCAAATATAAAAACATTAGCTGACCTTCGCCGTTTTTTAGTTAAGTTTGTCTTTTTGAAAGATCTCCCGGAATGATAAACTTCAGCAGATTCAGACTGGATAACGGACTGAGGGTAATTGTCCATGAGGACAACTCAACACCTCTTGTCGCAATGAATATCCTTTACGATGTAGGGTCGAAAGATGAGGATCCCAACTTAACTGGTATGGCTCATCTGTTCGAGCACCTTATGTACTGCGGGACAAAAAATATTCCGGAATATGATCTGCCCCTTCAACTTGCCGGTGGTGAGAACAACGCATTTACAAATAACGATATAACAAATTATTACCTCACCCTGCCTTCAGGGAATATTGAAACCGCATTCTGGCTTGAGTCAGACAGGATGCATAAACCGGGTTTCACACAAAAAAAGCTTGATATCCAGAGAAACGTCGTCATGGAAGAATTCAAGCAGCGTTACCTCAATCAGCCATATGGTGATGTTATGCATTTACTGCGGCCGCAGACATATACAACACACCCTTACAGATGGCCGACCATTGGCATGGATATTTCACACATTGAGAATATTGATCTTGACCATGTAAAAGACTTCTTTTCACACTTTTATACCCCTGGCAAATCTATTCTGACACTCGCCGGAAATATTGAGTCCGGCAGCGCTTACGACCTTGCTGTAAAATGGTTCGGGGCAGTGCCGCAGAGAAAGACAGCCAGTCGCAACCTGCCACCTGAACCTGCTCAAATCCATGAAAAAAAACAGACTGTCGAAAGGAATGTTCCTTCCGACGCCTTATATAAAGCGTGGCACATTGGACCACGCTTAAGCAAGGATTATCCTGCACTTGACCTTATGACTGATCTTCTTGCGGGAGGGGAATCGGGCAGGCTTTACAACAAGCTGGTCAGGGATAAAAACCTGTTCAGCGAAATAAATGCTTATATCACTTCAGATATTGATCCAGGATTGGTAATCATTAGTGGAAAGCTCATGAACGGGACAGACATTGTGAAAGCAGAAAAAGCTGTTAATGAAGTACTTAATGAATTAATGGATTCTGCCCTGACAGATTATGAGCTGGAAAAAGTAAAGAACAGGTTCGAATCGTCAGTTGTGCTTTCAAATACAAGTATTCTGAACAAAGCAATGAATCTGTCGATGTATGAATTGCTGGGCGATCCTGATCTGATAAATATGGAAGTTGAAAGTTACAGGGCCATCAGCAGGGAAATGGTGAAGGCGAGTGCAATAAAATACCTGAGCCCTGAGAACTGCACCACATTGTATTACATTGCAGCAAACAAAAAATAATCATGGTCAGACTCCGGCGAATACAACCTCCCGTTCACCCATTTGATGCAAGGATACCTGTTCCGGTTAAATCTATAACTCTAAGTAACGGAGCATCTGTGTTCATGATAAATGCCGGAACAGAAGATATTATGAGGATAGAATTTGTCTTCAAGGCAGGGATTGCACAGGAATATCTTCCACTACTGTCTACTTCAGTCAATATGATGCTGACCGAAGGCTCTGAAAAATATACTTCTGAAGAGTTGAACAGCATACTGGATTACTACGGCATTTTTCTTAATCTGACCGCTGAGAAGGATACTGCAGGATTAATTGTCTATTTTCTAAACAAACATTTTGAGAAGGCACTGGAATTAATTGCTGAGATTCTATTCCATCCGGAATTTCCTGAAAAGGAGCTGAACCTCCTCATGAAAAAAAGACTGAACTGGTATATGATAAACAGGGAGAAGGTTCAGAATGTCGCTATCGAAAAGTTTTTTGAATCAGTATTCGGACCACATCACCCATATGGCCGGACGGCCCGGAAAGATGATTTTATGGGTATGATGCCATCTCTTCTGAAAGATTTTCATGCAAAATACTATTTGCCGGAAAAAATGACAATGATTGTATCTGGTCGGATACCCGATATGGCAATTGACTATTTTGAAAGGTATTTCGGATATCTTCATTCCGTAAAAATCTATACCGAGGAATCAAAGAACATCATCCAGGGAGAATCCTGCAAAAAGGAGCATATAAAAAAGAAAGGTGCAGTCCAGACGGCTGTCAGGATAGGTTCTTCATCAATAAACAAACGCCATCCCGATTATCCGGGCATGAAATTCCTGAATGTACTGCTCGGAGGTTATTTTGGATCGAGGCTGATGAAAAACATAAGGGAAGAAAAGGGCCTAACCTATGGAATACATTCATCAATCTCTTCATTTGACCTGTCGGGCTTCAAGCTTATCTCCACTGAAGTAGGCAGGGAGCACGCGGATCAGGCAATTAATGAGATTTACAAAGAAATACGCCGGTTGCTGACTGAACCTGTGTCGCACGATGAACTCGAAGTAGTAAGGAATTACATGTCGGGAGAGATGATCAGGATGTTCGACGGACCTTTTGCCATTGCCGAAAGCTTTAAAGCAGTATGGGAGTTCGGCCTTGATCTGAATTATTTTGTCGGGATGATGGATACAATCAGAACCATCACGCAGGATGAAATATTGAGACTGGCAGTAACCTATTACAATATGGATGAACTATATGAAATTACAGTCGGATAAAAGTGAACAGAAAACACCTTTATATTGTTTTGATTCTATTATGTTTTCCTCTGTATTGTGCCAATGCACAAAATGAATGCGAAGTTCCATTGCCGCCTGAACTAACTTCAGCAACAGTACTTCCGGAGACATCCACAACATTGCTAACATGGACCCTAAGTCCATCATCAGGAATTGCCGCATATATTGTTTATATCTACGAAACCAGGCTTGGCAATCCAGGTTTTTTTGCAATTGATACAATCTGGGATCCATCTGCAACATCCTATTCGGACACAAGAATTCAATTTAAAAGCTTCCAATACAGAATTGCCGCATTCAGAGCTCCAATATGTGCAAGCGAGCTTTCGAATATTTTAAGCACAATATTTACTGAAGCAAGGATTGACACCTGTAAAAAGAAGATTAATATTACTTGGAACAAGTATACCCCCCCTCCTCCACAGATTGTAACAAAATATACAATTCTGATGTCACTAAACGGAGGCAGCTTCATTGAGACAGGAAGCGTTTCTCCTGATGCCGACAGTTTCGTTATAAATGATTTTTCAATAAATACTGATTATTGTTTTAAAGTAATAGCAAATCTCAATGGAGGATCTGTTTCTTCATCATACAAAGCCTGCCTTAAGACCAAAATGCAAATCCCTCCTGAATGGATCAATGCCGACTATGCAACTGTGACTGGAAAAAATGCGATTTCTCTTTCATTCACTATCGATCCGGTATCTGAAATTGACACTTTTGCACTTGAAAGAAAAACCGGTTATTCAGGCTCATTTCAGCCGATTGCCCAGATAAGTGGAACTAATCTTAAATCAGTGACTTATACAGACAATACATCTAAAACGGATGTATTGAACTTCTATAGACTTTCAGCTGTTATCTGTAAAAATCACAAGGTTACTTCAAATAATGCATCAAATATAGTTCTTGATTCACAGGTCTCCGGAAATGAAATAATTCTTCAATGGAACAAATACCACGACTGGATCGGATCAGTATCATCGTACAGACTGTTTACAGATCCGGGGAAAGGATTCATTGAAACAGCTACAATATATCCTCCTGATACTAACTTCATTGTAAACATTCCTGATATAATGTACTCTCTTATCCGGGGTCAGGTTTGCTTTTATATCTCTGCAGCCGAAACCGGGAATATACATGGGATAACAGGAGAAACCGTTTCAGATACCTCATGCATTTCAATTGAGGAAATTGTTACTGTACCTAACATTTTTTCGCCTGACGGTGATGGGCTGAATGACCTTTTCAAGCCTGTCATTACATTTGCACCTTCAGACTACCGGTTTGTAATCACCGACAGGCAAAGGAAAACCTTTTTTGAGACAAACGATTACAATGAATCCTGGGATGGTTTGACAGGAGGAGGTACAGTTTCCCGGGGAGTTTATTTATGGTTCCTGAAATTAACTGCTCCATCGGGCAGGAAAATCATCCGCACAGGAACTGTAACAGTTATTAAAACCAGATAAGTAACAGTCAGGCTCTTTTTCAACCAGCACCAAGCAACTAGCAACAATTCATTAACCTGCCTAAAAATTTCATCTATTAGAATTATATTTGTATCTGACAGAAAAGAATACATTGAGTTTTTATGGGGAGCAAGGATATTTTTGATGAAGAAGATGCAAAACGTATTAGATCTGAATATGATTCGCTGGTAAACAATCTGTTACGATGCAATAAGCCGGGAGACCGGGAACTGATCGAGAAAGCTTTCAATGTAGCTAATAAAGCTCACTGGAACATGCGCCGGAAGTCGGGTGAACCTTATATCCTCCACCCTATTGCCGTTGCAAAAATAGTAAACCAGGAAATCGGTCTCAGCGCCCGGTCAATTGCCACAGCCCTTCTCCATGATGCGGTTGAGGACACCGATTACACAATAGAAGAGGTAAACAGGGATTTCGGGCCTAAGATTGCCTCTCTCATCGATGGTCTGACAAAGATTTCAGGCACATACAACAAGGGGACTTCTTCATCGATGCAGGCTGAGAATTTCAGGAGGATGCTTCTCACCCTGTCAGATGACCTGAGAGTTATCCTTATAAAGATTGCTGACCGTCTTCATAACATGAGAACTCTCGATTCAATGACAGAGAGTAAAAAGATGAAGATCGCCGGTGAAACAATTTTCCTTTATGCACCTCTTGCCAACAGGATCGGGCTCTATGCAATAAAAAGCGAGCTTGAGGACCTCAGTTTCAAATACCGCCAGCCAGTTATCTACGATGAGATTGCCTCAAAAATGAAGCATGGGGAAAAGAAATACTATTCCCTGATAAATAAGTTCAGCCTGCCAATAATAAATAAACTGAAAGAGGCAGGTCTGACATTTGAAATAAGCGGGCGTCCGAAATCGATCTTTTCCGTCTGGAAGAAGATGCAATCGAAGAATGTACCTTTTGAAGAAATTTATGATGTACTCGCTGTCCGGATTGTCTTTGAACCACTGCCGGGAATACCTGAAAAGACGACCTGCTGGAACATCTATTCAGTCATAACTGATTCTTATCTTCCAAAGCCTGACAGACTGAGGGACTGGGTAAGCAGGCCCAAGCCAAACGGATATGAAGCTCTGCATCTTACAGTAATGGGGCCGGAAGGCCGTTGGGTAGAGGTTCAGATAAGGAGCAACCGAATGGATGAGATTGCAGAAAGAGGCTATGCTGCCCATTATAAATACAAGGGTGACAATTCACCTGAAACCGAGCTTGACAAATGGATAAAACAGATCCAGATGATGCTCGAAAATCCACTTGAAGACCCTATTGAGTTTCTCGATGAGTTCAAGATGAACCTTTTTTCATCAGAAATAATGGTTTTCACACCTAAAGGAACGCTTGTAAGCCTTCCGAAGGGAGCTTCAGCTCTTGATTTCGCTTATGACATTCATACTGAAATCGGCAACAAGGCAATCGGAGCTAAAATAAACTATAAGCTAAATCCGATAAGCGCCACTCTCATGAGTGGGGATCAGGTAGAAATTATCACTTCGGATATAGCCAAACCTGAAAAAGAATGGCTCTCATTTGTAACAACATCCAAAGCCAAGGAAGCCATTAAAAATGCACTTAAGACAGAATCGACAAACAGGATCCAGAAGGGAATGGACATACTTGAGGTAAAACTGGCTGAGCTCGGCTTAACGCCAAATTCTGAGATAATCCGGAAACTTATGCTTTCATATGATGCACCAAACAAGGATGAGTTGTACTCCGGAATAGAGCTTGGAACAATAAACCTCGATAACCTTAAGAAGATCATCAGGAAAAGCCCTGCAAAAAATGTAATTAAATACTGGGAGCTCAAATTACTTGGTTCCAAAAAAGAGAGGAAAGGAGAAGAGGAAGGTCTCCGGGTTGAAAATATTGATCCATCCTCACCATTCCTATTGAGGGAAAATATTGAAAATGCCGAGCAATCGTATGAAATTGCAAAATGCTGTAATCCGATCCCTGGTGATGAGGTAGTCGGTTACCGTTCACCTGAAGGATCAATTGTGATCCATAAACCTAAATGTCCGGTTGCTATTAGAATTAT
>CAZCQC010000254.1:0-11199 GCA_964500155.1 uncultured Rikenellaceae bacterium
ATTACGGGGGGGCATATTTACTTCAGGCTTACCAAAAAATAAAGTAAAGAAAATGTATCTATATCCGATCTGGACCAGATTATGTCATTTTTTTAATGCACTCCTGATAATAGTGCTGATAGTAACTGGTATAAGCATGCAGTATACTGATAAGCAGGATTATATCCTTGTAGTCGGATTCGCAAAAGCAGTAAAATGGCATAATATTGCTGCAATTCTTTTTACAGTCAATTACATCTTTTTTGTAACAGGCAATATTCTTACTGATAACGGCCGGTTTTACAAAATCAAACGGGAGAATTTTATATCAGATCTGGGAAAGCAGTTGAAATTCTATTCACTGGGAATGTTCAGGGGTGAAAAGCATCCATTTCCCGTAACCCCTGACCAGAAGTTCAATCCTTTACAGAAGGTATCATATGTACTTACCATGTATGTTGCAATTCCCCTGATCATTATTTCAGGTCTTGGATTGCTTTTCCCTGAAACGGTTCTAAACAGGTTTTTAGGGATCAATGGTTTGATCCTGACAGATATTCTTCATATAACAATGGGATTCCTGGTTTCTGTTTTTTTAGTAATTCATATTTATACCTGCACTCTAGGGGCCCGCCCTTCCTCTCTCTTCAAGAGTATGCTATCCGGGTACCATGAGCCGGAAGATTAACTTGCTAAGCAAATGAAAGAAACAGACCTAAATAAACAGGGAAAGTCATCGCGCAGGAATTTTCTGAAAAATATTGGCACCGGGGTCGGAGCAGTTTCAATTTCGGGTATCGGACATGCGGCTCTAATTCCTGAATCTGCAACAAAATCAGGTGTGAAGGTAAAGCTTCTATCACCTGAGGGTAAGCTTGTTGAAGTTGACCAGGACGATATTAGGCCGGCCGGGAAAAATGTTAAGGAAATGAAAACTGAAGCAAGGCAGGGCCTTCCCGGACATAAATTTGTAATGGTTATTGATCTGGCAAAATGTAAGAATGCCAGGAAATGTGTTGAAGCATGTCAGGAAGGACATATGCTTCCTAAAGACCATGAGTGGATTAAATTGTATCTTCTTCAGGATGATAAAAGTACGGCAAAATACTGGTTCCCCCGCCCATGCTTCCACTGCGACAAGCCAATGTGTGTAAGTGTTTGTCCGGTGGGTGCCACGTATAAAAGGGATGACGGAATTGTCCTTGTCGACAATCAGAGATGCATCGGATGCAAATTCTGCATGACCGGTTGTCCCTATTCAGCCCGTGTTTTTAACTGGAAAGATCCTGAAGTCAAATTGCCTCCCGATCATGTATACGACCCGGAAACCAATATTCCTCCTGTTGAAGGTACCGTTGGCAAATGCGTATTCTGTGCTGATAACCTGAGGAAGAATTTACTACCCCGGTGTGTTACCGCATGCCCGATGGGAGTTATTTATTTCGGGGATATGGGTGAAGATACAGTTACCAATGGTGAGGAGACTGTCAGGTTTAGCAAAATGATGCTTGACAGGTCCGGATTCAGGTACCGTGAAGAATTAGGTACGCTTCCGAGTGTTTATTATTTGCCACCGAACCAGAGGATGTTCCCGGTTGAAAGCGGCCTTGATGGATATGATGATGACATAAAAGGAAGATATATAAAGACCGGACCGCGCTGATTTTTTTCAGATATACATTTTAACATGCAAGCTGACAGGAAACTTCTTAAAGATCTGACTCCTGAACTGGAGAAGACTAGCACAGGCTGGTACATAACTTTCTTTATTCTGCTTGCCATTTTCTTTACCGGCATTTACGGACTGATACAGCAGATTGACAAAGGACATATTGTAACTGGGATGAGGGATAATGTGGTCTGGGGTTTCTATATTGTGAATTTTATCTTTTTTATGGGACTGAGCTATTCCGGTGCTCTCATTTCAGGTGTATTGCACCTCTTCAATACTGGATGGAGGAAACCAGTGATCAGACTTGCCGAGCTTATAACGGTTATATCGCTGGTGATTGGTCCGTTCTTCATTTTCTTTTGTATCGGAAGGCTCGACAGATTATATTTCCTTTTTATTCACCCCAGGATACAGTCGCCGATAACCTGGGACGTAATAGCCATCCTAACTGACCTTTTCGGTTGTTTTATTTATCTCTATCTTTCTTTTGTTGAGGATTTTGCAATACTGCGCGATTATGATGACCTCAATGTTGCACCCTGGAAAAAGAGACTTTATAAAATACTATCGCTGGGATATGACGGCACACCAAAACAGGAAAAATTACTTTCCGGGGCAAAGAAAATCATGGCATCAATGATTATCGCAATTGCAATTATTGTCTACTCTGTTCTTGCATGGATTTTTGGGGTTACCTTGCAACCAGGCTGGCATTCAACAATTTTCGGTCCCTATTTTGTTATTGCAGCTGTCTTTTCAGGTACAGGACTTCTGATAATCCTTATGTGGATATTCAGAAAAGTATACCACCTTGAAGAATATATAACAAAACGTCATTTTGTAAATGTGGGTGTTCTCCTTACAATAATTGCGGCATTTTACGGATACTTTACATTCAGTGATTATCTTACAAAGTGGTACGGATCGATAAAAATGGATTCGATTCTAATCGACAAACTCTTTTCGGAATATTATTCACTTTTTATTTTTGCCAATTATATTGGGATCCTTATTCCGGGGATCATTATAGCGCTTCCCAGATTCAGGACAATACCAAATATAACTATTGCATCTGTCATAGCAGTGCTGGCGTTGTGGGTGAACCGGTACATAATTGTAATTCCCACTCTGGAAACACCTTTTTTGCCAATTCAGGATACCAGGGTTGATTGGATCAATTATTCTCCCACATGGATCGAATGGTCCCTGACATTTGCAGGCGTCTCCATTTTTGTAATGCTTTTCATGTTGATTTCAAAAATTGTCCCTATTATTTCCATATCTGAGATGCAGGAAAAAGATAAAGAGGAAATTTTAAAATAAATGAAGCAGTAAAGTCAGTTATGAAATTCAGAATATCAATATTTTTAACAGCATTATTTCTAATTTCAACTATTTCTGGGCAGGTGTTATCTCAGGACCAAAGAATTATAAGTCCTTATTTCTCGCTAAATTATTTCAAGAATTCAGACGATCTTCAATACCTGGAGGCTGCTCTGACGTACTCCAGGAACAGGATGGAGATTCCGCTGCCCGCGATTGTGATATCATTCTATTCCGGGTCGGATAGTAAAATGCTGGGTACTGCCATAACAAATGAAAAAGGTATTGCCACTTTTGACATTTCAGAAATTAATTCTCTTACACAAAGCAACCAGGGTTTATATGCTTTTTCCGCTAAATTTGCCGGGAATGATACTGTAGAAACTGTTAATGCGGACCTGTTAATCAGGGACGTTAAACTTGAGATGGTTCTATCGGAGGTTGATTCTGTTAAAACAATTTCACTTTCGGCATTAACTTCGGAAATCAATAAGGCTGTACCTGTTTCAGGAGAAACGGTAATTGTATATGTAACCAGAATGTTCAGCCTCCTGCCTGTAGGTGAGGTAACTCTGGATGAAAACGGGATCGGAACCCTTGAGTTTCCGTCGGATCTTCCGGGAGATGCTGATGGGAATATCACAATTATTTCGAAATTTGAGGAACACCCTGACTTTGGCAACGTAGAGCGAAGGATTGTAGCGAAATGGGGAGTGCCCTATGTTAGTTCAACGCCTGCTGCCCACCGGGCTCTCTGGACAAAAACACCCCCATGGTGGATGATAATTACGCTGTCAATTCTTCTTTCAGGCGTCTGGGGCCATTATCTCTATGCAATCATATGTCTGATCAGAATTAAAAGGAATAGCAAAAGGAATGAAAAATTGAAAAATGGATTTGAAGAAGAAAAAATTGCACGAAAATTGTAATACATAACTAAAAAAATGTTGATTATGAAAACTCTTAAAAAATTATTTATCAGTTCATTAGTTGCACTCGCAAGTGTTTCACTTATTAATCTGAATGTTTCTGCACAGACGCAGCCCAAGCCATGGGATGTACCTGCGAACTTCAAAACAATGAAAAATCCGGTTGCAAAGGGAGATGTAAGCAATAAAGCCGGAATGGCACTCTATACAAAAAATTGTGCTTCATGCCATGGCAAAGCAGGGTTAGGCGACGGTGTCAAAGCAAGAGCTCTGAAGGATTTTCCAGGTGACTTTTCTGTGGCTTTCTATCAGAATCAGACTGATGGAGAACAATTTTACAAATCCAAAACCGGAAGAGGTGAAATGCCGAAATATGAAGGCAAATTATCAGATGATGATATCTGGAATATTGTGAATTATATGCGCACATTTAAAAAGTAAAGATCTGGACATTAGATAAAAATAAAAACCCGGCTTTTTGACCGGGTTTTTTTATTACTAATACAGATATTTATGGCACTCTGAACAATTAGCCTCTTTCCAGACTGTCCCGATATCGATTGGATGCTGAAACTCAAGCGTATCCCTTATATTAGTGAATTGCATCAGATCCCGCTTTCCCTGGCCTACTATTGTATGGCACAGATTACAGTCCCTTGTAATTTTTCTCCCGTTTTCAGAAGTGAAAGAATCGTTATGGCACCGGAAACAGCCCTCTGACTCAAGATGTCCAATATGATCGGGATAAGCATCATAAGTCACTTTCATTGCCGGAAAAGAATTCTGGGTGTAGGCTTTCTGAAGGCTTACAACAGATTGATCAATTTTAGCCTGGTTCTTTTCATAGAATTCGCTGAATTCTGATTTATAAAAATTAACGATCCCTTCTCTGATCTGCATTAATGCAGTATCCCTGGTGGGGAAATTATTTCTGAGAATTTCCATTGCAGTTTTCTTCATAAAGGGAATATCTTTCCCAACTTCATTTGTAAGCATTGCTTTGTCAAAATAGACTGGCGGTGACCTGTATTTATGCGAAGGCCTGTTATGGCAATCGATGCAATCCATTGTTCTGGGAGAGGCCGCAGACAATGTACTGTCAGATATTTCAGTTTCGGGATTTCTGTAAACAGTAACCTCGTTGGTTGCCTTATTGGTGTACTTGACGTAAGATATAAGTTCACGTTTATCATTTTCAGATATGTATTCGATATTTACATTTGGATTAATATGCCAGTGTATTCCCTCAGTAAAACCCAGATCGCTGACTTCAGGTCCGATTTTCATCTGCAGGATAACATCCCATTCGGAGTTTAGGGAATCGGCCAGATAATACTTTTTCGTATAAAGGTTCCTCGCATAAAATTTCTGTGGCCAGTGGCACTTTTCGCAAGTCTCCCTTGCAGGACGAAGGTCATGCAGGGGTGTTTCAATAGGTGAAGGATAAGTTTTTGTTACTACTGCATAAACCTGGTGCAACCCGGAGAGCTTTGATTTGACATACCATGATGCACCACTACCGACGTGGCAATCAACGCAGGCAACATTTGCATGTGGTGAGTTCTGGTACGCCGTATGCTCTGGTTCCATCACTTTATGACAAAGCGTCCCGCAGAATTCCACCGATTCAGTAAGATGGTATGCCTCGAAGCTTCCGTAAGTGGAAAGGAATAGAATAATTAATGTTGCAATTGTAAATCCAATAAATGCATTTCTGTGTTTTGGATTGTTCAGATCAATAGCCGGTAACAGTTTCTTTTCAGCAGGTGTTGAAGCGATTCTTTTTTTTCTTGAAATCAATATTCCCAGCGGGATCATTATAAGTCCAAGAAGAAGAAATCCGGGTAAAATAATGTAAATAAACAACCCCAGGTTTGTATTGTTTTTTTCGAAAATAGTCGAAATCAGGAATAACACTATGATCATCAAGAAATTAATCGATGCAATCAACAAACCAATTAGTGTAATCCAGTTCCTGGCAGAAGTTATAAGTTTCATTTGGTTAGTATTTATAGTACATAACATCGACAATCTGGCCACATTTTGCCGGAGTAAACTGAGCGTATCTGGTAGTCCGGAAGGAGTTTACTCACTGTTTAAAGTGGTTAAACAAATTTAAATTTTTAATCGGATATTTCTATGGTTTTTTCAGTACATAATAAAAAGAAAGGGGCGCTTAATCCTCGCCCCTCTCTTTTTATATTTAAGTGCAAATGCACATCTGTTATCTTATCGATTCCACTAAACTCCCGCTGTTGTCAGTGCATCAATTGAATTCTGAAGTAAAGCTTTAGTATATTTATAGTTATGTATCCCCAGACTATATTCCCTCAGACACAACTGGAAATTGATCATGGAACCTGCGACCACATTTTTCAAAGTCGGGAAAGTAGGGAGTGCAGTATTTATAGCTTTTTGTTCTGTTGTCCATGAACTGGTGTTCCCGGGGTTCTTCCACTTACCAGCCGGGTTACTGGATGGATCATATATATCAAGATAACCATCAAAATTACCTGTGGTTAATCCTGCCCAAAGATTTGATTCGGCATCTGTATCGCTATGAAGGATGTTTGTTCCTCCTCCAATGGAATTAATTTTTGCGGCAAGGTTGTTCAGCAAAGTCTGTATCTCAGTTCTCGGAGTTTTCCATAGAGTTGTAGAAGCGGAGGTAATCGGAGAGGAGTGGCAACCTGTTACATTACAACCATTAAAATTACCTTTAGCAACAAATGTATGACTTCCGGCTCTTCCTGTAATTGGTGCCATATGACAGTCACCACATGATGCAGCAGTTGTATGTGTTGAACTGCTGTAAGTCTGGGTACCGGTAAATTCAACTCCGCCCTGTCCGGCATAAATTGCACCGACTGTTCCATAATGTACATGCATCCTGTATGAGGGAAGTACTTTATTTGGTGCGGCATTCCCAACGGAACTGTCGTAAAAGTTTGCGGTAGGATTGGTTACGAACGAGGCATAATCGACAACATTACCATCAGATAGAGAAGTACTTGTGGCCAATGGTCTTGGCTGATGACATTTGACACAAAGATTGCTCATTCCGCCGTCCTGTGTCAGGTTTATGGTTTTCGCAGCTTTCCACATAGTCATAGGTACGGCAGCAGTAGTAGTTAACGGAAAAAACTCTGTGCCGGCATATGTTTTATGCAGACTGCTATGACAGGTAGAACAGCTTAATATCCCATAAGCAATGGATGTCGTTGCTGAATAATCGTTTGCATATTTACCAGTGGTGGTGTTAAGTGTAAATGTCGCAGGAACATTATTTTTGCAGACGTATTTAAAAGCTTCCGATTCGTGGCATGGAGAGCAACCTGCATTTCCTGCCTCTTCAAAGGCAGCTTCACCATATTTATGCTTGGAAAAATTGAATTCAACCACTTTCTGATCGACGACTGTCTGATTATGACATAGTTTGCATGTTTCATTAGCATCTTTACCGTCCTTTCCGTCGGCTCCGTCAGCTCCATCTGCCCCTGCCGGTCCCATCGGACCTTCACAGGAAGAAAACAATATGGCTGCCGAAACAAGTACAGTGAATAATCTAAACAGGTTTTTCATGATAATGGTTTTTGGATTATTTTCTGACTGCAATGTAGTAAATAGCTATTGTTAATTTATTAACAATATATATGCTATTTGCAACATGCAGAATTGATAGATATACTGTGTTGAAATGATATATATCAATTAAAATAGTGATATTTGTAATTAATGACTTTGTATTCATTTAGTATCTCTATTTTTAACCACACTAATTTTAAGGATTATGCCGGGAAAGAATACCATTGACACTTGTGAAAACTGTCCGGTGCGGTGGGAAAATTTTAAGCACCTTACACAGGCTGAATTCAAGCTTTTAAATGACAACAGGTATGAGGCAACTTTTAAGAAAGGGGAGATCCTTATCAAGCAGGACTCACCTTCATCGAATGCATTGTTCCTTGCATCCGGTATGGCAAAAAGCTATTATGAAGGAATAAACGGAAATAATTTCATAATGAGTATATTGTTGCCCGGACGTCTTATCATGGGTCCGGGTGCTTACGTCAATTCCAGATATGCATATTCAGTATCGGCATTGACACCGGTGCAAGCGTGCTTTATAAACTTTGACATCTTCAGGCATCTCGTGAAGGTGAACGGAGCATTTGCTGAAAGCCTGCTTCAGGATATAAGCTTAAAAGCTTTTCGAACACATATACGCATGGTCAACCTGGCGCAGAAAAAAATGGCCGGCAGGCTTGCCGAAGTCCTGCTCCATTTTTCAGATGAAATTTTCAAGAAAGATGAATTTGACATGATTCTTTCGCGACAGGAACTCGGTGAAATGACTAATATGGTGAAAGAAAGCGTCGTAAGGATCATCAAGGAAATGGAAGTTTCGGGGATTTTAAGTACAAAATCATCTGTAATTAAAATTCTGAATAAAGAAAAACTACGTCAGATCTCAGAGAAAGGATGAAACAAGTAACCAGCACTTTAATATAAAATATGAAAAATTTTAAATTCCTGTTCTCCCCTGTTTTCATGGGGACACTGTTTGTAGTATTTGCAGTATCAATGGCTGCTGCAACATTTATTGAAAATGATTATGGGTCGTCAGCTGCCTACAATTTTGTTTATGATACAAGATGGTTCGAGCTGATATTATTCCTTCTCTCGGTGAATCTTATTGGACAGATGATAATTTTTAAGCTTTACAGAAAATCCAAACTTACCATATTTCTTTTCCATCTTTCATTTGTTATGATGATAACTGGTGCTGCTATTACAAGATATACAGGCTGGGAGGGCACAATTCACATCCGTGAAGGGGAAGAACAGAATAAATGTTTCTCAGCAGAGAAATTCCTTGGCTATATCCTTAAGGATAAGTCGGGAAAAATACTGGAACAGAACTCCCAAAAATATTATATGGGGTCACAATCGGCTGATAACTATAAAAAAAAGATCAGGTCAGAAGGGAAAGAGTATAATCTTGTTCTTTCAAAGATAATTCCAAATGCCGCAGAGATAGTTTCTGTGTCTCCCGGGGGATCTCCTGTTATTTCATTCGTGGTGACTGACAGCACGGGAAGGGAAGTATTAAAGCTCAGAAGTGGGGAGTCATTGGTCTTCAGGGGTGTCTCAATTGGACTGAATCCGCCATCGGACAATGATGTAACTATTGTAACAGACTCATCCTCTTTTTATATAAAATCAATATTTCCTTTCGAGCAGGCAGGGATGATGACTCAGGAGAAACAATCAGTAATGCCTGGTGAGATTTCAAAGCTTTCATCAATGCAGATCATTTCTGTAAATGGGTTGAAGATTGTTACTCAGGAACTTGAAATTGCGGGAATTTTAAAGACAGTATCAATAGACAGAAACAAACAGGAGACAGGAAAGAACTCTTTTATTTTCAATCTCATTTCGGCTGATAATCAGGTCGCAACAATTACTTTATGGGATAATGGAGCTGAATCTCATGCCTCAGGATCGGCAAATATCGATGGCAATACTCTCGAAATAAATTATGGGTCAGAAGAGATCCCTTTGCCATTCTCTCTGAGGCTTTCGGATTTTATTCTTGACAGGTACCCCGGCTCAAACAGTCCGTCGGGATATAAAAGTAATATTGTTCTTATTGATAAGGCTGAAAATATCGAACGACCATTCACAATATTCATGAACAATATTCTGAAGCATAAAGGTTATCGCTTTTACCAGTCGTCATACGATCAGGATGAGTTGGGAACTATTCTTGCTGTCAATCACGATCTGGCCGGTATGCTGGTTACCTATGCTGGTTACGGACTACTCTTTCTATTTATTATCCTTTCATTACTCAACAGAAAATCTGTCTTTTATATGGTTAATGCAGGCTACTGGAACTCAGCATTAAGAAAAAGGACTCCTATTGTGGTGATCATGTTGCTTTTATCGGGGCTTATAAGTGTTCATGCTCAGAAACTTGTCGCCGGAAAGGATGCTTCAGAAGCATTCGGGAATGTGATGGTACAGGATCAGAAAGGACGGACAAAACCTTTATTTACACTCAGTAATGACATTTTGAGAAAAGTTACAAGGGAAAACAAATTTGAAGGATTGACCCCCATGCAGGTATTCCTTGGCATCTACCTTGACTTCGACAACTGGAAAGATGTTCCTATGATCAAAATTTCAAATAAAGATCTCCGTAACAGCCTTGGTATCAGCGGTAACATGGCTTCTTTCTCTGACCTGGTTGATCTTCAGGATGGAGGATCCTATAAACTTTCAGAAGGTGTCAGTAACGCATATTCCAAGTCGCCTGGTGCAAGAACAAAGACCGACAAGGAAATAATGAAAGTCGACGAGAGGGTTAATATTCTCTACATGATATATACCGGAGGTTTTCTGAAGATATTTCCTCTTCATGGTGATTCACATAACTGGGGCTCGCCCGAGGAGGCCCTAAAAAGTGCAATGAGCAGGGAAGATTCTATTTACCTCAAGAATGTAATACCGTTATTTGCGGAAGCATTACAGGTTAATAATAACTCAACAGCCAAACAGATTGCAAATTCAGTAAAGGAGTACCAGAAAAAATTCGCAGGATATGATCTTCCCTCTGAATCAAAATCCAAAGCCGAGTCTCTGTACTATAAGCTGATGATCTTTGAGCGTCTCTTCCCTTTCTATGCCACTACAGGGCTTCTTATGCTGATCGGTCTTATAATCATGGTTATAAGAGGAAGGAAGAATGCTTCCCTGTTTGTGAGGATACTCAGCTGGATTCTTTTCATCGGATTCCTGTTCCATACATTCGGACTGGGTATCAGGTGGTACATTGCAGGTCACTCACCTATGAGCAACGGGTATGAGTCGATGATCTTTATTTCGTGGGTCACTCTGCTGGCCGGATTTATTTTCAGCCGGAAATCACCATTTGCTCTCTCCGCCACGGCCGTCCTTGCAGGGATGACTCTAATGGTTGCTCATCTGAGCTTCATGGATCCTGAGATTACAAACCTTGTTCCGGTTCTGAAATCATACTGGCTCACACTACATGTCTCTGTTATAACTGGTAGTTATGGATTCCTTGGACTTGGTGCAATACTGGCTATAATATCAATGATCCTGTTGTTGCTCTCAGATAAAAACAATGCTGAAAGGATATCCGGCACAATAGATGAGCTTGTAGTCATCAATTATAAAACACTCACTTTAGGATTATATCTGCTGACGATCGGGACTTTCCTTGGGGCAGTCTGGGCTAATGAATCCTGGGGCAGGTACTGGGGATGG
>CAZCQC010000255.1:0-11419 GCA_964500155.1 uncultured Rikenellaceae bacterium
GCTCTTGCTGAATTGAACGCTGTTTGGCAGTCGGCTTCGGAAGAGATGTACAAAACTGCTCAGAATCAGAATGCAGGCGCAGGCCCGACTGCATCTCAACCTGGCCCGGAACAATCCGGAAGCGGGAAATCGCAGCAGGGAAATGATGAAGTGACCGATGTTGATTTTGAAGAGGTCAAATAAAAGACTACTTTGAATAGTTTTACAAAAAGAGGTTGGATTTATTTCACCCTCTTTTTTTCTAATCTGAAAACTATTATCAGCGACAATCAGCGTTATCTGCGGGAAATAAAATGCAAGCAATATTTTCTCCGCCGATCTCGCAGATAATCGCAGATTTAAGAAAATGGTATATATCGGATTTTCGCTCAGGAAGATTTACCTGTGTTAAATCATATTTTCGTACTTTTGTTTCTTATATATCGCTCAAATTTCATGAATTATAAAATTCTTGCTATCACCATTTGTATCCTTCTTTCCGGACCTTGTTTCTCTCAGTCAGAACAGGCAGCCCTGAATCAGACTGACAAAGAGGGGAGAAAGCAAGGCCACTGGATTAAAAATTATCCGAATGGCAATACTATGTACGACGGATATTTTGTAAATGATAAGCCTTCAGGAGAATTTAAGCGGTATTACGAGGAGAAGCCTTTGAAATCTGTGCTTGTTTTCAGCAAAGACGGTAAAGAGGCAATCGCAACTCTTTATTATCCTAATGGACTGGTTGCATCAACAGGAAAATATGTTAATCAGCTGAAAGAGGGAAAATGGCGGTTCTTTTCAAGAGTGGCAAATGATATACTGATTAGCGAGGCGGAGTATTCGGGAGATAAAAAGAACGGCCTCGTGGCAAAATTTTATCAGGATGGCAGGGTGGCTGAAAAGCTTATTTACAAAAATGATCTTAAAAATGGCGAATGTGTAAAATACTATCCCGACGGAACCTTAACCCTCAGAACGAATTACACCAACGGGAAATTAAATGGTAAATTCGAAGCATTTTTCGAGAACGGCAGACCTGAAATACTCGGACAATATAAAGATAATTTAAGGGATGGACCATGGCTCATCTATAAAAAAGACGGAAACCTTAAATTTAAAACGGAATACATTGCGGGAGTGCCTGACAACAGTAAAATTGATATTTATCAATCTGATTATATTGATTCACTCGAAAGGAACAAAGTCAGAATTGCCGATCCGGAAAAAACAGGCGAAATATGGTAACTGGATCTTTAAATCCTACCAGGTTGAAAATTGGAATAATCGCTTTTACCCTTCTTTTGATAAATTCGACTAATTCAGTTAATTGTCAGGAGAAAACTTACAATTTTTTCTACAGGGTCTACCTAAAAGACAAGGGTATAAACACAATAGACGACTTTTCTCCCGGTGACCTTCTTTCCTTGAAAGCAGTTAAAAGACGTGAAAAGGCAGGTATTCCAGTACCAGATATGAAGGATATTCCGGTCTATTCAGGCTATATTGACCAGATAAAATCGTCTGGATTCAAACTTCATTGCACTTCCAGATGGATGAACACCGCACTCTTTAAAACAGAAACGATGGCCGACATCAGTGCACTGATTAACTTTCCATTTGTCAGCAAGGTGAAAGTAGTCAAGAATACCAGTGGAAAAGGTCAGTCATATGATAAACTCGCCTTTAAAACAGAACAGGAGGATCTGCCAGGGTATGATCAGCCTTCTAAAATGTTAAACGGACTGACAGTGCATAATTCCGGATTAAACGGCAAGGGAATTCTGATTGCAGTTCTTGACGGAGGTTTTTTAAACGCTGATAATATTTCTTCGATCGAGGACCTCAGAAACCGTAATGGAATAAAAGGAACATTTGATTTCGTTAAAAATGATGAATTCGTCTATGGGTACCATAACCATGGCACTGCAGTGCTTTCTGTACTTGCAGGGTACATACCGGAATCAATTGAAGGAACAGCCCGGGGTGCAGATTTCTGGCTCTTAAGGAGTGAGGATACAGGAACTGAATTTCCTGTGGAGGAAGATTTCTGGACAGCTGCTGCCGAATTCGCCGACAGCCTTGGAGCTGATATTATATCTTCATCTCTGGGATATTGCACTTTTGATGATCCGTTAATGGATTATAAGTTTTCAGACCTGGACGGGAACAAAGCCTTTGTCACACAGGCTGCCGACATTGCCTCATCCAAAGGTATCCTGGTTGTTAACAGCGCCGGAAATGAAAGAAATAAAACCTGGATCAGGATAATCGCACCGTCAGACGGGGACAGCGTTCTGGCTATAGGAGCAGTCGACGGGAATAAAACTATTTCTGCATTTTCATCAGCTGGCCCTTCTTATGACCGGCAAATAAAACCCGATGTGGTTTCGCAGGGTGTAAGTGTCCCGGTACAGGTCAAAGATTTAACTGTTGACAGATCGAACGGTACATCATTTTCATGTCCCATCATCAGCGGAATGTGCGCCTGTATTATGCAGGCAGTGCCAAAGGCATTGAACTCCGAAATTATTTCTGCTCTGCATTCCGCTTCAGACAGATATCTTAACCCTGATTCCCTTTATGGCTTCGGAATTCCTGACATTGCAGATGTCATAAAACACCTGCAGGATAAATACACAACCAGACCTTCCGAAAGGTCAGTTGTAAGCCCGAATCCGTTTAAGGATGAACTGAAAATCACGTTCAGGGAGATCCCTGAGCAGCTGAAGGTTGAGATTTATGATATAACCGGGAGACTTATCCTGAGTAAGGATTACATGGATTATATAAGCCGGACACTGATCCTTGATGATTTATATGAGATCATAAATGGTATCTATTTTGTCAGGCTTATAACTCCCGGAGGTAATTTCGTTCATAAGGTAATCAGGGTCAATAATCCGTTATGAACGAAAAACTGTCACTTACCGAATTACAGTTCATTATTAAGGATTCTTTATATCTGGCATTACCTGATATGTACTGGGTAATCGCTGAAATCTCTGAGATAAAGGAAAATTATAATGGACACTGCTACCTCGAACTTGTAGAAAAGCTCCCGGATGAAATCAATATAAGGTCGCGTGTAAAAGCAGTGATCTGGAGCAGCCGGTACAGGTTTATTAAATCTTTTTTCGAAAATGCCTCGGGTGAGTCGCTCAGGGTTGGCCTGAAGATACTTATCCGGGTAAAGATTGAGTATCATGAGATATACGGATTGAGTCTTGTAATAAACGATATCGACCCGGCATTCACAATCGGGGAGATGGCACTCAGGCGACAGCAGATACTTAAAAAGCTTGAAGAGGAGGGTGTACTGACCATGAACAGGGAACTGGATTTCCCGGTTGTTCCTCAGAGAATTGCAATAATATCCTCGTCCAATGCTGCCGGGTACACTGATTTTATGAAGCATCTGAAAGGAAACAGTTTCGGATATGTTTTCTATTCTGCACTTTTTGAATCACCTATGCAGGGCATCGAGACAGAATCTGGAATTATCAATAGTCTTGACAGAATAGCTTCCCATATTGATAAATTTGATCTTGTAGTTATTATCAGAGGAGGAGGATCTCAGATCGACCTCAGCTGGTTCGATAATTATAACATTGCGTTTTATGTTACTCAGTTCCCTTTACCTGTGATAACGGGAATTGGGCATGAGAAGGACCTTTCCGTAACTGATATTGTAGCACACAGGTCTTTAAAAACCCCCACTGCAGTTGCTGACTTTATCATCGGGTGCATGAATGATACCGATAATCATATTATTGATCTCACTAATGAAATAGTTGACAGATCCATGCTTATGCTCACTGAGAGTAAAACGAAGATTGAGACTGCACGTTCAAGACTGGTCCCTGTTGCAAAGGCACAATTAATATCAAACAGGACAGTACTTATCAGGAGTAAAGAATTTCTGGCAAATGCATTAAAGAACAGACTTAAAATTATCAATAATCAGCTGATAGGATTCGGCAATTCGCTGAAAATCCTTGATCCGGAAAATGTTCTGAAAAGGGGCTATACTATCACTTCTTTGAACGGGAAGATTCTTAAGAAATGCAAACAGGTTAAGAAGGAAGATATCCTGGAAACAAAATTCATTGATGGATCAGTCAGCAGTAAAGTGTTTGGAGTGTAATTACAATGTAATTACATATTTATTACTCCGTGTTACTCCCCCGATGGATCGGGGCAGGCTGTAAAAACTCAGTGTGACTCCGTAGTTAAAATAATACAAAGGATAATAAACTATAATTCAAGCTAATATGGCAAAAAAAGAATTCTCATTTAATCAGGCTGTAAACGAGATTGAAAAGATATTGGAGAAAATTGAAACCGGTGAGATGGATGTCGACAGGCTATCGGTTGAGGTTAAGCGCGCTTCGGATCTTATAAGACAATGCCAGAAGAAACTGAAATCTACTGAAGAGGAGATCAACACCATTTTTAAGGATCTGGCATAAAAAACCCGCGGAACAAGTGCTCCGCGGGAATTTACTTTACTACCCTAAACCTAAATCCATGAAAAAAACTCATGTAACCTAATTAGTTACTACCTTTTGTGTATATAACGTATTAAAGATAGGTAATGTTTCATTTAAATAATCTTTTTTTTTCACAAAATGAGGCTTTTTTATTAACACTTTATCTCTCAATACCCAGGACATCTTTAAATGCCTTTAAAAATGTCTCCTTTGGCAAGGCACCCATAGCCATTTGCGGCTGACCTGTGACTGGTACAAACAAAATAGACGGAATACTTCTGATGCCAAATACTGAGGCAAGCTCCTGCTCCTCCTCAGTATTAATTTTAAAAATATCAAGCTTACCTTCAAAATCCTTAGCCAGTTCCTCGAGTACAGGAGCAACTATTTTACAAGGGCCGCACCAGTCGGCATAAAAATCAATCACACAAGGTCTTTCTCCTTCAAATTTCCATTCCTTGTTTTTTTCATAGTTGAAAACCTTGCTGAGGAAAGATTCCTTTGTCAAATGTTCTAACATATTATTTTATATTAGTTATTATTCAAAAGTGAGTGTTGTCCATTTTAATACCAATCTTTGTACCATGAATGCTCAATAAGGTCAATTTCTTTAAAAATAGTTATTAATTGTAACTTTGTCATCATTAATTAACAAATTGTCACATTCACATATGAATATATGTCTAAATGACAAAATATTTGATCTGCTTTCTGATGTTGTTTCCAAAGAAACCGTAAAGGCATGGGTCGTAGGAGGTTATGTTAGAGATTATCTTCTAAAAAGAGATCACCCCGACAAAGACATTGACATACTGGTTGTTGGAAACGGTATTGATATCGCAAGAAAGGCTGCAAGAGAAATGGGGCCCGATATTAAAATATCTGTTTTCAAAAATTTCGGAACGGCAATGTTCAGGTATAAAGAATATGATATAGAATTTGTCGGTGCAAGAAAAGAATCATATAACCGCAGATCGAGAAAGCCTGTGGTAACAACCGGCACGCTCGAGGATGATCTGAGAAGGAGGGATTTCACCATTAACGCTCTTGCAGTCAGCTTAAACAGGGAGACTTTCGGTGAATTACTGGATCCATTCAATGGGATTAGTGATCTTAACGAGAAGATTATAAGAACACCCCTGGATCCTGACGTAACCTTTTCGGACGATCCTCTCAGGATGATGAGGGCTATAAGATTCGCCGTTCAGCTCAATTTTACAGTTGAAGAAACCACTTTCAGTTCAATAGCATCCAATGCAGAAAGGATAAGCATTGTATCGCAGGAGAGGATAATTGTTGAACTGAACAAAATTATAATGTGTAACAATCCCTCCAGGGGATTTATCCTCCTGGAAAAATCCGGCCTTCTTAAAATTATCTTTCCTGAGCTTGATAATCTAAAAGGTGTTGAAAAGAAGGAGGGGAAAGCACATAAGGATAATTTTGTTCATTCTGTGAGGGTGCTTGACAATATCAGCAGGAAAACGACAAATATCTGGCTCAGATGGGCAGCGCTTCTACATGACATTGCTAAACCGGTTACTAAAAAATATGATTCCGAATCGGGATGGTCATTTCATGGTCATGAATTCCTCGGAGGTAAAATGATACCTGACATTTTCAGAAAGCTCAAGCTTCCGTTAAATGAAAAAATGAAATATGTTAAAAAGCTTGTTGATCTTCATCTGCGCCCGATAGCACTTTCACAGGAAATTGTTACAGACTCAGCAATCAGAAGGCTCCTGTTCGAAGCAGGAGATGATATTGATGACCTTATGCTGCTATGCGAAGCAGATATTACATCGAGGAATGAATCAACCAAGAATAGACACCTGGAGAATTTCAGGATGGTAAGAAACAAACTCCGGGAAATAGAGGAAAAGGATGCTGTGAGGAATTTTAAGCCCCCGGTCGATGGAAGTGAGATAATAAATACTTTCATGATCAAGCCCGGAAGGGAGGTCGGTATAATAAAAAATGCAATAAGAGATGCCATTCTCGACGGAGTAATTCCGAACGAGTACGAAGCTGCAAAAAAATTGATGATTGAGAAAGGCCATGAACTTGGGTTAACACCACATAATGATCTACCTGCACCCAAGATCCAGTAAAACAGGCAAATGATCGCTGAATCCCCCAAGATATTTATAACCCAGGTACGTTGAGAAAGTAGTCATTCCAGGATATTTTGAATCATGCTTTAGTAGAAAATCAGGGTTGAAGATCCTGAAATTCTTTCTTTCAGTATACAGTCCCCGGCTGCTTATCAGAAGTTCTTCTGATACAATCACCTGATCCAGTGTTTCCCAGGTTCCCATATATCTGTATGTCCCCAATCCACCTTTCGGATCCTGACCTGCAAGATTAAAAAGAATATTCTCACCGGGTCGGGGACTCTTAAAAAGTGAGGAGATGACGGGATCATCCGTACTGCAATTAAAATCACCAAAAATAATTGCCTTTAATGCACCCCCTGAGACAAGATATAAAGAATCAACAGCTTCTCTTACCATCAGTGCCACCTCTTCCCTCAAAGGTTCTCCTGCCAGTACACCTCCCCTTCTTGAGGGCCAGTGATTGATTATAAGATGCAAAGTATCTCCAAGAACATCGCACTTTACATAAAGGATGCTTCTTGAATGAAATTCACCTTTTCTGACTCCTGTCGGGATCCACGCTCTGTGATCGATCACCCTGACGAGGTCTTTACGGAATATCATACAAACATCGATACCCCTCGGATCAGGTGATTCTTCGTGTACAATGCCATACCCGAAATTTGAGAGTGCGGTTCCGTAAACAAGGTCTTCGAGCACTTTCCGGTTCTCGATTTCACACAATCCCACTATCGCCGGAGGATTCCACTCACCTGCTGCAATGATAGTTTTATAAATGGAATTTACTTTTTTGAAATACCTGGTCCTGTTCCATCTCCTGAGTCCGTCAGGAAGAAACTCATCATCATCCTACAGGGTATCATCGACAGTATCAAAAAAGTTTTCGGTATTGTAAAACATAAGCCTCACAGGAAATGAATCGGATTCTACCTGTGTATATGCCAACTGAGTAAACATTAACATCAGCACGAGCGGGCCGGCCGTTTTCAGTCTGACTTTATTAAAAAGCATTTACCCATCTGTACCTCCGGGCACTTGTTCCGAATTTCACAGCGAGAGAGAACTCATGTGTCCCGAGACTTTGTTTCCTTATATCTGTTAAAGTGAAATCTAATGCATATGCAAAATAAAATCTGTCGTATTTCAAACCAAGCATCATAATAATTGCATCATTTGTTCGCCAGGACAGACCAGCCCAGTAATCGTTCTTGTAATAAATACGGGATGTAATATCAAGTTGAAGGGCTTTAAAGAGCATATCAGAGGATTTAATAAATGCTGATGGCTCCAGGAGCCAGTTCCCGGATAAGGGTACTTTGATCCCCCCCGTCAGAAAATAGTGGCCAAGTTCAGTATTGCTATTGTTGTTATTGTCATTCGAGAACATAACAGAACCTCTCATCAGGTTTGTCATTGCGAATCCAACATAATATTTGGGTGTTACATAACTCACTCCGAAATTGAAATCCGGAATAAATACCGACCTGTCATAGTTGTTCAGATAAGGATCATCAGGGTCATAAATGAGGCCTTCAAAATTTATTGCATACTGGTATGCTGTGAGGCCAAGTCCGAATGCCAGGTTCCTGATCTCTTCATCATCGCCTTTACTCAGGGGGATTGTATAAGAATAGGCAGCCTGAACACCTGTTCTGTGCATAATGCCGTTATTATCATTAAAGACATAACCCCCAACGCCAACCTGACCGCCTCTTGTCGGCCTGACAAGCTTCTTCTTTACAGTTGTCGATTTGGATATATAGCTGTTCTTCAGAATCCTGGTCTGAAAGCTCAATGCATAGGTGCTGGGAGCCTGTGGCAATCCTGTCCATTGTTCCCTTACAGTAAGGTTTACAGATGTATAGCCATCACGTCCGGCTAAGGATGGATTGATCAGGAATCCGTTCATGATGTACTGGCTGTACATTGGAACCTGTTGAGCCTCGGAGATTCCAAAAATAAAGAAGATAACTACAGCTGCTACTATATTTTTTAAATGGCTCATATCTTTATACTTCAACATTTTATTCATGTCATCTGATTACACTTATTACTCCTGATCTTGGCTCTGAGCCGTCGTTTAGGTAAAGTATATAGTGGTACGAATCGGTCGGAGCCGGCTTACCGCTTATTGTTCCATTCCATGGATTATCCGACAGGTTCTTTGAGCTGAAAATCATCTTTCCCCATCTGGTAAAAATGCGGACCTCGGCATCTGGATAAAGATCGATGTTCCTGATCCTCCATTCATCATTAAATCCGTCGTTATTTGGTGTGATCACCTGTGGTATAATTAAGCAGCCGAACGTATAAGTGAATTCGACATTAACAACAATTGATTCTCCGCAATTATTCTGATCAGTAATCACTGCATTGTAAGTTCCAGGTTCAACTCCGGAACGGTTCTGACCGGTAAATCCATCCGACCAGAGAACATTGAACGGAGCTGTGCTGCCTGTAATCGTGAGAACTATTGATCCGTCTTTGGAATCAGGACAGGAAGCCGGAGTCACAGTTGATTGAATAGTTAAGGGCTGAGGTTCAGTGATGTTTACTGATCCGGTTTTTATACAGCCGTAACTATCAGTGATTGTTATTGTGTAGGTCCCTGCCGGAAGATCCGTGGCTGTCTCTTTAGTTTGCACCGGGATTGTATTCCATGAAAAGGCATACGGCTCCAGGCCACCTGTAACTGTCGCTGTTGCGCTGCCTGTCGTTCCTCCTGAACAAAGAATATTTTCCTGGGAAATCGATACGACTATATCGGAAGCAGGTTGGGAGATTGTAACACTATTTGTGGCAGTGCACCCATTTGCATCGGTAACTGTAACGGTATAGCTAGCGGCAGTCAGTCCTGTTGCTGTAGGTGTAGTCTGTATGGGCACTGAGTTCCAGGAATAGGAATAGGGTCCTGTCCCTCCTGTCACTAAAGCAGTCACACTACCGGTATTCCCTCCGAAGCAGCGGACATCTTCTCCTGAAACTGTTATATCAAGAGCTGGAGCTTCAGTAACCGTAACCGGTATACTGAAAAGATCCATAGCAGCATCCCGAACAGTAAAAATATATGTTCCGGCAGCTAATGAACCGAATGTTCCTGAAGCCTGAAATGCTCCTCCGTCAATTGAATAAAGATACGGAAGTGTCCCACCCCATCCCTCAAGTACTACGGCTCCATTATTTCCACCCTGGCATGAAACATTGCTCTGTGAAAGAATATGTGCTGTCAATGGTATCCATGGTTGTGTTATTGTTGCCGTAAGGTTGAAAGTACAAAGGACAGCATCTCTTACAGTAACCGTGTAAGTCCCTGCAGCAAGTGAACTGAATGTGCCGGATATCTGGTAGCTTCCACCATCAAGACTGTATTCATAAGGTAAAGTTCCACCTGATCCGGCGACAGTTAAACTTCCATCGTTGCCTCCGTAAACAGTCACATCAGTCTGGGATGTAATGCTCCCATTAAGGGCAACACCCGGCTGAATCACAACAGAGTTTAAAACAATTGTACATCCATGTGAGTCGGTGATAGTTACTGAATAATTTCCTGCCGAAAGGTTGTTTATGTCCTCTGTTGAGGCTCCGTTATTCCAAAGGAATGTATAAGGAGTTGTGCCGCCGGTGACTGTCAGATCGCATGCACCGGAACTGCCTCCAAAACAGCTGATATTTGTCACTGCAATGCTCCCAGCAAGTGCAAGTGATGGCTGTAAAATTGTAACGGGCAAAATATAAGTACACATGTTGGCATCTCTTACGGTAATGCTATAGATACCTGCCAACAACGCTCCAAAAGCTCCGGAAGGCTGGAATGTGCCTGAGCCAAGCTGATATTCATAAGGAGTAACGCCGCCGGAACCACTTACAGTAAAAGAGCCATCATTCCCTCCAAAACAGGAGACATCTGTCTGCGATGTTATCGATCCGCTGACCGCGGCTGAAGGTTCTCCCACATTTACTGCCTGAGATGCTGAACAACTGTTTGCATCAGTTATCACTACTGAGTACGGACCGGCCGGAACATTCAGAATATCTTCTGTCAATGCTCCGTTATTCCATATGAATGAATATGGTGCAGTGCCACCTGTTACTGTCAGATTTACCGAACCGGTTGTCCCTCCGAAACACAGGACGTTAATAACGGAAGCCGTTCCGGCGAGAGCTGATGCCGGCTGTGTAACAGTTGCTGTAACTGTAGCATTGCACCCGTTTGCATCAGTAATGACCACGCTGTAGTTACCGCCTGGAATATTAATAATGTCTTCAGTTACAGCACCATTATTCCATAAAAAAGTGTAGGGAAAAACGCCGCCTGTTACCGAAAGATCTATCCTTCCGGTGGATCCGCCAAAACAATTGACATTTGTCACTGAAACTGAACCGTCAATTGGTACAGCAGGCTGGGTTATTGTAAACTGGACCGTCCCTGTGCATCCGTGGCTATCCTGGATTGTGACAATATAATTCCCTGCTGACAACCCGGTAAAGATATTTGAACCCTGCAACGCTCCCGCATTAAGCCTGTACTGATAAGGGGCGACACCACCTGATGGAGCAATTGTTGCAGATCCGTTAGCCTGTCCAAAACAGACAATATTTGTCAGGGCAGAAACCGAACCTGAAACCCTGTCAGGCTGGTTAATAACAAATTGAAGTTCAAATGTGCATAGAGATGCATCCCTGATTGTGACTCTATGGTTTCCGATAGAAATTCCTGTAAAGGTCCCTCCCGGCTGAAATGCTCCTCCGTCGAGGGAATAGTTATAGGGTGCCTGACCTGTCCCGGAAGCTGCTGCTGCTGTAACAGAACCATCAGAACTCCCATTGCAG
>CAZCQC010000256.1:0-6662 GCA_964500155.1 uncultured Rikenellaceae bacterium
AAAGATAAAAGTAAAAAGATAAAAGTAAAGATGGTTGTTAAGTGTCTGATGATTATAAATCTTTTAATCCTTTTACATTTGCCCGTTTCAGGTTCAGAGCGAAGCATCAAGCACCAGACTATTAAATTACTCAAAACTGAAATAATTGCCCGCGCTGACAAAGTTCTTTATGAAACACCTGTTACAGTAACATCATTCTCTTGTGACCGGAGTGCGGGAGGAATCCATGACTTTTATTCTGAGGGAGACTACTGGTGGCCTGATCCTGAAAATCCTGATGGCCCGTATATTCAGAGGGATGGAATGTCAAATCACGGTAATTTTATTGAGCATCGTAAGGCAATGATCGGTCTGAGCCAGATCACAGGATTACTTGCTTCAGCATATAAGATTACAGGGGATGAAAAATATGCAAGGCAGGCATTTCAGCATCTCAAAGCATGGTTCGCCGATACAACTACAAGAATGAATCCATCATTACTCTATGCCCAGGCAATAAAGGGAAGGTTTACGGGGAGAGGTACCGGAATAATTGATACTATTCATCTGATGGAAGTTGCCCGGGCAATACTTGTTATGGAGAAGGCAAAGTGCGTTAATAAACAGCTCCTTTCAGTTATCAAATCATGGTTTTCGGAATATCTTAAATGGCTGATGACTCATCAGTACAGCGTTGATGAAATGAATGCAAAGAACAATCATGCCACTTGTTGGGTAATGCAGGTGGCATCATTTGCAAGGCTGACAGGGGATGAAAAGATACTTGAATTCTGCAGGCAGAGGTACAGGGAAATACTGCTTCCTGACCAGATGGCTGATGATGGCAGTTTCCCGCAGGAACTGAGACGTACCAAACCATATGGCTATTCACTCTTCAACCTCGATGCAATGACTATGGTCTGCCTCATACTTTCAGACAAGAACAACGATCTGATAAATTATCAGACCCCTGATGGCAAATCGCTCCTCAAAGGTATCGAATTTTTTTATCCTTTTGTAGCTGATAAAGGTAAATGGACTATCAATCAGGATGTTATGTACTGGGATAATTGGCCAGTGGCACATCCCTTCCTGGTATTCGGAGCAAACAGTTTTGGGGACCGCTCATGGTTTGAAACATGGAAATCACTTGATCATTTTCCTTCAAATGAAGAAGTTACAAGAAATCTTCCTGTTAGAAATCCGGTTATATGGATGAAATAGGGAAATAGGGAAATAAGGAAATAGGGAAATAAGGAAATATTGAAAATAAAATGGATAATTAAGACTTTTTAAAACACTAAATCAAAATTAGAGAATGAAAAAAACAGTATTTACTTTGACCACTCTTTTATTTCTTGTCCAGGGAATTACTGCCCAACAAGCTCTTACAAAAGACCAAAGGATGCAATGGTGGCGCGAAGCACGGTTCGGAATGTTCATCCACTGGGGTGTCTATGCAGTGCCTGCCGGAACCTGGGACGGAAGGCAGATCGGAGGGATCGGCGAATGGATCATGAACCGGGGCAAGATTCCAGTTGCTGATTACCAACGAATTGCCAAAGAATTCAATCCTGTAAAATATGATCCCGATGCTTGGGTCAGAATGGCAAAAGATGCCGGAATGAAGTATATAGTGATCACATCCAAGCATCACGATGGTTTTGCACTTTTTGAAACCAATGCAAGTAAATGGAACGTGGTTGACGCGACACCTTACAGGAAAGATCTTTTAAAGCCACTTGCTGAGGCGTGCAAAAAATATGGTATTAAACTCGGATTTTACTATTCACAGGCACAGGACTGGAATAATCCTGGCGGATCTGCAGCCAGGAGGCCGATGAAAGAGGGCTGGGCAAATCCCGATTCAGTTATTATTGATGCTTATACAAAAGAGCATAACGGCCACTGGGATCCCGTTCAGGAAAAAAGAACATTCACTGAATATATAGATGCAGTATCGGTACCTCAGGTAAAGGAGCTTCTTACAAATTATGGTGAACTGGCTGTTTTGTGGTGGGATACTCCAACAAATATGACCGACGATGCCGCCACGAAGCTTCAGTCACTGTTATCACTGCAGCCTGCAATCATCACTAACGACAGGCTGAAACGCCCGAATTTCCCTGGCGATCATAAAACTCCCGAACAAAGAATCCCTAACCTTGCCGATCTCGATGGAACCGACTGGGAGACATGCATGACTATGAACGGAACATGGGGTTACAAAAGCTATGATCATAACTATAAATCGCCAAAGACTCTTATTCAGAACCTCCTTGACATTGCGTCAAAAGGCGGCAATTTTCTGCTGAATGTAGGACCAACGGCAGAAGGAGAATTTCCTTCTGAAAGTGTGAATATACTTGCTGAAATAGGTAAATGGATGAAGGTTAACGGAGAAGCTGTATATGGGACCAAATCAAGTCCGTGGGGGCTTTTCCCATGGGGACGATGCACAATAAAAGATACAAAAAACGGAACCACTCTTTATTTTTCAGTTTTCGAATGGCCGGCAAATGGAAATTTAATTATCCCGGGTTTTAAGAACAGTGTTGTTTCTGCAAGAATCCTGACTGATGGAACAAAAGTTAAGACAATGAACTCAAAAGATGGTGCACTAACAATTTTATTGCCGGCTTCAGCACCCGATCAGGCAGCTACAGTAATCAAAGTGGAAGTCAGGGGCAAAGTTCCGAATCATCTTATCTCTGAACAAAAAAAATAAAAAGTGAATAAAAAATGCTGTTTTTATTTGATATATTAAAAAATTAAATACTTTTGTCATTCAATTTTAAAGAAAACAGTGAATAAACCTTTAATCCATATTATTGCTCTCATCCTCATTCTTGCCTCTGGCAAATGATCCGGGAATAATATGTATTAATATAAACATACAGAAGCTTTCCGGATCACCGGGAAGCTTTTTTTTTAATGATTTTTAAGGTGATGAAAAATCAGCTCAGAAGTTCAAGAACAACAACAGGAAGGAACATGGCCGGCGCAAGAAGTCTCTGGCGCGCAAACGGGATGAAGGAGGACCAGTTTGGAAAACCTGTGATAGCAATCGTCAACTCCTTCTCGCAATTCGTTCCCGGACATGTTCATCTTCATAGCATAGGACAGTCAATAAAAAAAGAGATTGAAAAGCAGGGTCTCTTTGCAGCAGAATTCAATACGATAGCAATAGATGACGGGATCGCTATGGGACATGAAGGAATGCTTTATTCCCTACCCTCAAGGGAACTTATTGCCGACAGTGTAGAGTATGTATGTAACGCCCATCTCGCTGATGCTATGATCTGTATAAGCAATTGCGATAAGATAACTCCTGGTATGCTTATGGCTTCGATGAGATTAAATATACCAACAGTATTTGTTTCGGGTGGACCCATGGAGGCCGGCAACTACCGCGACAGGAACATAGATCTGATCGACGCAATGGTATCCGGGGCTGATGACTCTGTAAGTGATAAGGACCTTTATGATATGGAGTTGTCGGCATGCCCGACCTGCGGGTCATGCTCCGGGATGTTTACAGCAAATTCAATGAACTGTCTTGTTGAAGCACTCGGTCTGGCATTGCCCGGTAACGGTACAGTGCTTGCAACTCATTCCAACAGGCTGAAGCTGTTCGAAAAGGCTGCAAAATTAATCGTCAGTCTCGCAAACAGATATTATGTCGAAGGCGATTCAGGTATTTTGCCACGATCAATTGCAACAAAACAGGCATTTATGAATGCAATGTCGCTCGATATTGCCATGGGTGGATCAACAAACACTGTTCTTCATCTTCTTGCAATTGCTCATGAAGCCGGTGTCGATTTCACAATGAAAGATATTGATGAACTGTCGCGACGTATACCGAACATATGCAAAGTTTCGCCAAGTTCCAGGTATCATATACAGGATGTTAACAGGGCCGGAGGAATTCTTTCAATAATTGGAGAACTGGAACGCAGTAAACTGATAGATAGTTCTGTGCAACGCATCGATTATAATACCCTCCGTGAGGCCATTGACGATTGGGACATTATGAGCAGTGAAATTCTGCCTGAAGCAACAGAACTTTGGCTGAGTGCTCCGTCAATGAAGAAGAATCTTGAGATGGGTTCACAGAGCACTTTTTATGATAATCCCGATACCGACAGGAAGAACGGTTGTATCAGGAGCGTGCAAAACGCCTATAATAAAGATGGAGGTCTGGCAGTGCTTTATGGCAACATCGCAAAAAACGGGTGCATTGTTAAAACTGCCGGCATCGATCCATCCCTTCTGATATTTAAGGGTCCGGCAATAATTTTCGAATCCCAGGAAGAGGCAGTAGACGGAATTCTAAAAGGAAAGGTAAAACATGGTGATGCTGTTGTAATAAGGTATGAGGGACCCAAAGGAGGACCTGGTATGCAGGAAATGCTTTACCCTACCTCCTATCTTAAATCAAAACTTCTTGATAAGAAATGTGCCCTTATTACTGACGGACGGTTTTCCGGAGGAACATCAGGTTTATCAATAGGACATACTTCGCCAGAGGCAGCTGCAGGTGGTGAAATTGCCGTTCTAAGGACGGGTGATCTGATTGAAATAGATGTTTCGGGCCGTAAAATAAATGTTCTTTTATCTGAGAATGTTCTTGCCGAAAGAATTAATGAAGAAAAACGTAAAGGTGATAATGCTTTTAAACCTTTAAAAAGAAACAGGGTGATCCCCCCCTCTCTTATTGCATATGCAAAACTGGTAAGTTCAGCTGATAAAGGAGCTGTTCGAATAATTTAAGGTATGGGGTATGGGGTATGGGGTATGAGGTGTGAGGTATAATACATTAGGCTCCCCTCCCTGGAGAGCCTGCCCCGCTTCGGCGGGGGGTTGGGGGTGGGTTAATCAATGATTTATAAAGAATAGAATGATTATATGAAGACTGAAAAGGAAACGATACAGGTCAAGGAACAGGCAAACGGGTTTGAGACAATTACTGGGGCTGAGGCGCTTCTCCGGTGCCTGGTTGAGGAGGGTGTGGATACTATTTTCGGCTATCCCGGAGGTGCCATCATGCCGGTTTATGACCGGCTTCTCGACTATGAAGGTAAGCTGAAACACATACTTACCAGGCATGAACAGGGTGCAGCCCACGCTGCCCAGGCTTATGCAATGGTTACAGGAAAACCTGGTGTATGCTTTGCGACATCCGGTCCCGGGGCAACAAACCTTATTACCGGTATAGCAAATGCTTATCTCGATTCTGTTCCTGTCATATTTGTAACAGCACAGGTAGTTTCAAACCTGATCGGTACAGATGCCTTCCAGGAGACTGATATACTTGGTGTTTCGATGCCTGTTGTAAAATGGAATGCTCAGGTAAAAAAATCTCAGGATATCCCTGAAACGCTTGCCCGGGCATTCTACATTGCGAAAACAGGCCGGCCCGGACCTGTTGTGATTGACATTACCAAGGATGCCCAGTATGAAAAACTCGACTTTAAATATAAAAAGTGCAATTATATAAGGAGTTATAATCCACATATTAAGCTACATACCAGGGCAATAGAGTCAGCTGCAATAATGATCAATCATGCTGAAAAGCCGCTTATTCTTGCGGGACACGGAGTACTTATATCGGGTGCTGAAAATGAACTTCTGAAATTTGCCGAGAAAACTGGTATTCCTGTGGCTGTCACCCTTCTTGGCCTGTCTGCTTTTCCGACAGAGCACCGTCTCTATACGGGATATCTCGGGATGCATGGGAACTATGGTCCCAACCTGCTTACAAATGAGGCTGATCTTATTATTGCCATCGGAATGCGTTTCGACGACAGGGTAACAGGTAACCTTAAAAAATATGCAAAAAATGCAAGAATAATTCATATTGAAATCGATGAGGCAGAGATAAATAAAAATGTAATAGTGGATCTTGAAATCAATAATGATGCAAAGGAGGTACTTAATCATCTGATTCCCATTGTTCAGAAAAAAAGCTATGAAAAATGGATAAGGGAATTCAGAATCTGCGACAAGACTGAATATGAAAAAGTTATTAAATCAGAGACAAAGCCTGAAAAAGGGAAGCTTAAGATGGGAGAAGTTGTCAGGCTGGTTTCTGAGCTGACAAAGGGTGATGCAATAGTTGTGACTGATGTCGGACAAAATCAGATGTCAGTGGCACGCTATTACAGCTTTTCAAACCCTAATAGTCTCGTAACTTCCGGTGGTATGGGAACTATGGGCTTCGGACTTCCTGCTTCTATCGGTTCAAAAATCGGAAAGCCTGATAAACAGGTAGTTGCCTTTCTTGGTGACGGAGGATTCCAGATGACGATACAGGAGCTCGGAACAATAATGCAGTACAGGATCCCGGTAAAAATATTAATTCTGAATAACGAATTCCTTGGAATGGTAAGACAGTGGCAGGATATGTTCTACTCGAAGAGATATGCATCTACCGAACTTGTCAATCCGGATTTTATAACTATTGCAAAAGGGTATGGTATACCTGCAAAAAGTGTATCGGAAAGAGAGTACCTGAAAAATTCGATTGTTGAAATGCTTGAAGCAGACGGGCCATTTCTGCTCGAAATAAAAATCGACAGGGAAGCAAATGTTCTCCCGATGATCGAACCTGGTGCATCAGTATCGGAGGTGACTTTAACATATAAATGAAAATACCCCCCATCCCCCCTGAAGGGGGG
>CAZCQC010000257.1:0-9083 GCA_964500155.1 uncultured Rikenellaceae bacterium
GCTTTCCCGATCCAGTCCGTTCCTGCTTCAGAATTGTCGAATGAATGATGCAGCGAACAGGTTCCTGAAACAGGTGTTGCATTGTCTGTATTCCAATGTCCTTCAGGACTTTGAACCCAGCCGGAAAGAGTGCCGGATTCGAAATTTTCCATAATCTGGCCGAATACCGTAACAGGCATTAACAGAGCCAGCAAAATAACTTTATTCATGCAGCGAGACGAATTGAAAAAAGAGTTATTTTTGACAGCTTTTTATAAACATAAATATAAAAAATAACTTTAATCCGGACAAAAAAAAATATATAATGATGAAAACAGCTGTTGTTGGGGCTACCGGAATGGTTGGCCGGACAATGATGAAAGTTCTTGAAGAGAGGAACTTCCCTGTAACTGAGTTGATCGCTGCCGCTTCGGAGCGTTCAGTAGGAAAAGAGCTGACTTTCAAAGGGAAAGCTGTTAAAGTTGTGAGCATGATGGAAGCTATTGAAGCCAGACCTGTTTTTGCAATTTTTTCTGCCGGTGCTTCAGCCTCGAAAGAATGGGCCCCGGCCTTCGCTGCCAACGGAACCGTTGTGATAGACAATTCATCAGCCTGGAGAATGGATAAGGATGTTCCTCTTGTTGTTCCTGAGATAAACAGTCATGTTATAAAAAAGGGAGACAGGATAATTGCCAACCCAAATTGTTCCACGATACAGATGGTTATGGCCCTTGCTCCGCTTCACAGAAAGTATAAGATCAAACGTCTTGTTGTTGCAACATACCAGTCAGTGACCGGAACAGGAGTTAAAGCCGTTACCCAGATGGAAAATGAGAGAGCCGGGATCAAAGGGGAAATGGCATATAAATACCAGATCGACATGAACTGTTTTCCACATGGTGGGACATTTCAGAGCGACGGATACACAACTGAAGAGCAGAAGCTTATTGACGAGACACGTAAAATACTTGAGGATCAATCAATAATGGTAACTGCGACAGTTGTAAGGATCCCGGTTGTGGGAGGTCATTCCGAGGCAGTCAATGTCGAGTTTGAAAAGGATTTCAATATAGATGATGTAAGGTTCCTGATAAGTCAGTTCCCGGGGAATGTCGTGTATGATAACCCTGCCGAATTCAGGTATCCGATGCCAATCATGTCGCACAACAGGGATGAGGTTTTTGTCGGAAGGATAAGAAGGGATCTTTCAAAAGAGAAATGTCTCAACCTTTGGATTGTTTCGGACAATATCCGCAAAGGAGCTGCAACTAATGCAATTCAGATTGCTGAGTATATGTGGGCGAAAAAGTTATATTAGTCCCCCTGAATTTCATGAACTCACCCCCCATCCCCCTCTCTGCTTCGCAAAGAGGGGGTGTAATATGCTGAATCATAGCCAACTCCCCCTCTTTTCATAGAAGAGAGGGGGAACAAAAGGGGGTGAGTACATGCTTTCAGGGAGTTGTGGGCTATTCAAACAAAAAATCATTATAAGGATACCTTTTAATATGTATCCCCTTCACCTCTTCATACAACAGTTTCTGAAATTCATTCAGATTTTCCTTTGTTCTAGCAGAGATAAATACTGTTTTATGATTTTTATCGGAAGCCATCCATGTCTTTTTCAGATCATCAAGAGAAAAATTCTCCTTTTTTACAGGAGTGAGGTCCTCTGCATCCTTTGAAGTAAATGTGAAAGAATCGATCTTGTTGAAAACAATAATCATTGGTTTGTCTGCCGATCCCAGCTCTTTTAGAGTGTCATTGACAACGTTTATCTGATCCTCGAATCCGGGATGAGAGATATCAACGATATGTACAAGCAGATCGGATTCCCTTACTTCGTCAAGGGTTGATTTGAACGACTCAACAAGATCGTGAGGCAACTTTCTTATAAACCCTACCGTATCGGACAGAAGGAATGGTAAATTGCCCAAAACAACTTTTCTGACGGTTGTATCGAGAGTGGCAAACAGCTTGTTTTCAGCAAAAACATCCGATTTGCTTAGTCGGTTCATTATTGTCGATTTCCCGACATTTGTATAACCGACAAGAGCTACCCTGACCATTTTACCCCGGTTTTTCCGTTGAGTGGCCATTTGCATATCAATTTTCTTCAGCTGGGTCTTCAGAAGAGCGATCTTGTCCCTTATTATACGCCTGTCAGTTTCCAGTTCAGTTTCACCTGGCCCCCTTAAGCCAATACCACCCTGCTGCCTCTCGAGGTGGGTCCACATTCTTGTCAGTCTGGGAAGAAGATATTGATATTGCGCAAGCTCAACCTGGGTACGTGCATGAGAGGTACGGGCCCGTCTGGAAAAGATGTCGAGTATAAGGTTTGTCCTGTCGAGGACACGACAGCCAAGAGAATCCTCGATATTCCTCAGCTGGCCCGGAGAAAGCTCATCATCAAAAATTGCAACACTGATATTGTTTTCCGAAATAAAGGCGGCAATCTCTCCTATTTTGCCCGAGCCGACGAAAGTCCTGGAATCCGGTATGGCAAGTTTCTGAAGGAATGTTTTTACAGGTTCAGCGCCCGCAGTTTCTGTGAGAAATGAAAGTTCAGCAAGGTATTCCCTGGCTTGATTTTCATCCTGCCCGGGAGATACTAAACCAATAAGTACTGCTCTTTCGCTTTGTATCCTGGTTTCGATCATTCTTCAGGTTGCTTGTTGCTCGTTGCCTGTTACCAGTTCAAACATTAACCGGCAACCAGTAACCAGCAACGCTGTCTTACAGGTGCAAATCTAGTTAATAAATCTCTTATTACTCTGGACAGCACCGTTAATTGCCTGTTTAAGTGCGTCGGAACAACGCATTACCATCTCCATGTCGGAAGGGAATGGAACCGCCTGTGATTTTGTCTTCTCAATCTGCGACTGGCTCAAAGCCTGAATATCTCCAAGAGCCCGGGCAGAGACAAATTCAAAATCGGACTGGGCGCCAAGAGGATCTTTTTTGAGAATTTTATTCGGATTCACCTGAATAACTTCAACATCGCCGTTGATCTGGCACGCTTTCGACTGGATTGTTTCAATAAGTGCGCACTGCAGTGTTTTGTATTTCTTTGTTTTAATATCGTTCCCGAGAGAATCTTTCATAACATTCCCTTTTTTATCGAGCTGATATGAAAACCCGTCCTCTACCTCTTTCTTTACAACTGTATCTTTCTGCATAGTCTGATCGGGAGACACTAAAATATTCCTGACATTTACATTGACAAAATAATCATATTTGGTATTCTGATCGAGGTCCTGGGTATGGTATTCGACCCATTCGCTGTTAAGCCTCGGCAGATCGAGGGAAAGAAGATCTTCCTCGAATTCCTGACCGAATTTTATTAAAGATTTATTCTGCAGTGTAATCAGCACCCTGCTCATGCCAAGATATTTTGCATCATCAATTTTGTTATCAATGCCCTCATAATTGCCGACATATTCCTTTGCTCTTACGAATTCATAGAAAGCCTGGCGATATGATTCCTTTAGCTTGCTTTTCATAAGCTCATTGCCATGTGCATAATAGAAATCGGCTGATTTGCGCTTTGCTGCAACCATTTCGGGCATATAATCTACATAGGGATACTCAATGGTTCTCCCGTTAAGTTCAAGGGGTGTGACAGTCCTGACATAGGCCTGTCTGTCGCTCATTCTCTTGTTGATCTGATAAATTTCATCCCAGTTGGCAGGTTTCTCTTCCAATTTAAGGTATCGAACCCTCTCATTATCCTGTTCATTAAGAGTTCTGAACGATTTGTCAAGAATTGAGATCTGTTTGGTATCTCTGGAGTCTTTGCGAAGTTGTCTGACGGCTTTATCGAGAGCGGCCTCGTAATTGCCTTTTTCAAGTTGCTTTTTAGATGAAACGCATGCTGAAAGTATAAGTATCAGAACGATTGAAACAGAAACAATCTTTTTCATAGGTTGATTTTTCGAGGTTAATTACAGTAATACTAAAATATTTATACTGCTATTTATAACTCTCTAATCTGTTTATTATTATGTCTCAATTAGTAAAACTGAGGGGTATCAGGAATCTGACCCTTACCGGCTGGCCTCTCTGAAGGCCGGGAGACCATTTGGGAGATTCAGATATCGCCTTTATTGCCTCTTCATCGAGCATCGGATGAACACCTTTAATAACTGTAACATTGCTCACAGAACCATCTCTTTCAATAACAAATGTAAGAAATACAGTACCCCTGATCTTATTTGTTATTGCTTCCTCTGGGTATTTTGTACGCTGGCCGACCCAGTCGCGGAATTTGTTAAGATCGCCACCTTTGAATGTTGGCATTACCTCCACAATGAAAAGTGGTTCTTCTTTTCCGGATCCGTCACCACCCGCCAGGAGATCGTCACCAAACCCCGATCCGGCAGTTACATCAATAATATCGCTGTCGGAAGATGCTAACGCATCATCGGTTATCATCAGAGTCTGATCAGCGGGGTTGATTGTATCAACTATTACAGGCGCCACATATTCAACTGTTTCTGGTATCCTGGAAGCATCCGGTGGAGGTGGGGCGGGGGGAACATAGATTTCCTCCGGCGGTGGCTGCAGTCTATCCATCCTTACCTGAACGTAGCCACTACCTCCCGATATAATTCTTTCGGACGAAGGCCGTGCAAGAAACGGGATCAATACAACAGCAATGGCAAACATTGTTGCGAAAATCGTTCCCGTAAGAACGGCACGGTTATATTTTTTACGCAACTGGTAAGCACCATAATCCCTGTTCTTGTGTTCAAAAACAAGATCATCAAAATCGGATATTCTGAAGGAATGATTTTCAGATCCGGGGGTAAATTCAGTATTTATCTTCTTTAAATTCACTTTGTCACCAAATCAACCGCAAAAATAGTAATTACCTGCTTCCCTGCAAAGCAATAATTTGTACAAGCTTCATTGATCAACACCAGTATTTGGATAATGTTTTATATTTATCTTTTTTTTCTTAAATTTGACCGGTTTTTACGGGGGTTTAGCTCAGTTGGCTAGAGCGTTTGACTGGCAGTCAAAAGGTCAGGAGTTCGATTCTCCTAATCTCCACATTTACCCGCCATAGTACTGTGGTTCCCGGACGATGGCGGGTTTTGTTTTTTCCGTTGATATCAGTATAAGATCATTTTTTTAAGTAACTCTGTTCGTTTTAAACTTAAATTGGATAATATGAAACTAATTCAAATCTGTCCTAACTGCGGGCAGCCTGGGGTTAGGGTTAAAGAAGATGCAGTATGGTTTAATATACTGAATTCCAGACGGAAATTAAAAGATGCAAAGCCAAAGTGGAACGTTTGCATAAATCCTGGTTGTGAATGTTCATACTTTTCCGGAAAAGATTTCTTCAGTATTTCAAATCTCAAAAAGCCCCTGTTTTTTAAGGATAATTCAGATGATGTTCCTATCTGTTACTGTTCTGACCTCACAAGAGGAGAGATCAAAGATGCTGTAAAAAACGGCTGTAATACTATTAAGGATATACAGAAATATACCAAAAAGAATATTACTGGTCACTGTGAGACTAGAAATCCATTGGGAAAATGTTGCAGAAATGTATTTCTCCGGACGATTTCAGAGGTGTAGTCTGATGAATCGTGTATGAAAGAACTGGTAGCATCATCAAATTATTACTTCCTTCAGCTCCAGGGTGTTATTAAATCGGGTAATCTCCGACAATCCCAGCTTATTTTCCATTGCATATTCTTCAGCATTCACATTCCTTGCCTTTTGCTTTTTCAAAAGCTTCCCTGCCCTCCGATATAGAAAAGTAAGTCAGACCTAAAGCACCAATAGCATCTGCATAAGCAAATCCTGTCAGCTCATAGAGAAGGCTTGAAACAAGCAGAACCAATGACATATATACACATATCTTCGTGCAATTGGCATCAGCAATTATTGGTACAGAATGTAACTTCCTGCCGACACTTTTTTTAGCATTCAAAAGCCATACCATTACTACAATTGAGATCAAAGATATTATTACACCCCAGAGCGTAGTTTCAGGCTTTTTATGTTTAACGAAATTCAGAACTATCCCTGCAATCAAACCGGTTGCTAAAAGATAGAATGCCGTACCTGTTATTTTTAATGCTGCTATTTCAAAAATACTTTTCGAGCCGTTGGTATTCTGTTTAATACGTACTATCATCATTGCAATGCCAATGCCAGACATTACTTCAATGAAACTATCTGCACCAAAACCAAACAAACTAAGCGTCCCATCAGCATACCCTAATACCATTGAAACAATCCCTTCGATAATATTAAAGAAGATGGTAAACAGACTCAACCAGAATGCCTGTCTGTATAATTTTTGTTCAGAATTTGCCAATCCTGTTAAACGTTATCAATTACCTTCTTGAATTTATTAGTCACTTCATGTGCAATGCTTCCCAATGATGGATTTGAAATGGCTTGCATATGAAACATTAAATACTTTGCTAAAATAGTATTCCATGATTCCAATTGTTAATATGACAACTAACAACAACAAATGAGATTATGTTCAGGCAACTTGCAGAAGCCGGACATAACGACCACATTGTGATATACTTCCGTTCTCAGCTTCATTCTATCAGATTCAATTCTGACATGAATATGGGATTTCTGCCAGGATATGGGAAACAGCATGACCAGCTTCGTGGAATGCGATTTATTCTATTTAAGATTAAAATAATCTTGACTCATATATGCCTTGTTTCGTAACTTTGATAATACCATGATTATTAGAACGTAACCCAGGAGCCATAGAGAAAAAACAATTCCTTTGGTATAACTACCGTGAATTATTTTAACTAATACTAAAATTACAGTTTTATGAAGCCATCTTTTCATGTTGTAAGTCTTTTGATTTTTTCAGGCATGCTGATCCATAACTCAGTTTTCGCACAGAAACCAGAAACCAACATTTGGTCAGGCTTTAGGGGAGAAAATTGTGCCGGGGTTGCTTCTCCCAATCAGAACCCTCCAATATTTTTTAATAAAGACCAAAATATTATTTGGAAGTTAGCTCTTCCTGAGGGACATTCTTCGCCCTGTATATGGGGCGATAATATTTTTATTTCAGGTTATCAGGAGGAAGGAAGACAATTAAAAATGCTTTGTATAAGTAGAAAAAATGGGGCGATCAAATGGGAAGAGAAAATTTCTGTGGAGGCTTTTGAAAAGTTCAATCCGGTCAGCAATCCGGCGACGGCAACGCCCACCACAGATGGTGAGAGGGTTTATTTCTACTTCTGTTCTTTTGGACTGATTTGTTATGACTTTAATGGCAGATTACAATGGCAACTACGAATGCAAGTCCCACGATCTAAAAATAACAATGGAATTGGAGCTTCCCCTGTTATTGCCGGAAAACTGCTGATACTTAATTGTTTGGGACATCTGAACGATCCACGTATTCTGGCTATTAATAAATATGATGGTAAAACCGTCTGGGAATACTCATTGCCAGAAAAAGAAGGCTATAATGGAAATAGCTCTTCCACTCCAGTCATTTATAAAGACCAGGTAATTATCTATCGAAGTGAGGATGTTGCCGGGTATAATTTACTAAACGGAGATCTTATATGGAGGTTTGCAATTGGTGATACGGACGCTATAGGTACTCCAGTCATACAAAAAGATATCCTGTATTTAGTTGCATATAGTACACGAGGAAATCCTGACATGCGTGCTCAATTTCAGAATTATAAAGAGCTTACATCTAAATATGATAAGAATAGGGATTTAATGATTGATAAAAACGAGGCAAAAGATTTTCAGGTTCTTACCTACCCTGAAATGCCGGAAATATCGACAAAAAATTCTCTGGCTAATCTTTTTGGAACATTCGATAAGAATAAGGATGAATTAATTGACAGTACGGAATGGAAATCAATGGATGAATATTTTGGATCATTTTATTCAAAACAGGGACTTAAAGCGATAAAAATCGGTGGGCAAGGGGATATAAGTCTAAATAATTATTTATGGGGTAATTCGGATCAAATTTCCCACATATCATCACCTCTTTGTTTTAATAATCGTATTTACATGATTAGAGATGGGGGGATCATATCTTGTTTTCAATCCGAAAGCGGTAGATTACTTTACCGGGAAAGATTAGGCGCAACTGGTGCTTATTTTTCTTCACCCGTTGCAGCAAATGGCAAAATCTATATTGCCTCCAGAAATGGTATTGTAACTGTGTTTGAGGCTGGTGACAATTTGAAGATCCTTGCAAAAAACGATCTCAAAGAATTAATCACTGGTACACCTGCAGTGGTTGATAACAAACTTTATATACGTACGGATAAAGCCCTTTATGCATTTGGGGAACGATAAGCATTGAAGGGCTCTTGTTAAACGGGTGCATCCCAACTAAAAAGCTCAAGAAATCCTGAAAACTAAACGTACTGATTCGTCGCCTTTTAAACTCCGGCACGACTTACCCTCGGGATTTTCGCTACCATGGATTTTCTGTCCGCTGTTTGAAGAATTAATAACCTCTTCAATAAACTTATTCTCAGCCCTCGGATAAGCTCCAGGGCGGTTTTTATTTAAGCAATAAGTTATACATTGCCAACCATGTCTACGTGCCGACTTTTCTACGAATCAAGCAGCTCCTTTAAATCGTAAGTCCATCTTCAGATTGATTCCCAGTCGCGGTGGTCGCCTTCTTTCCAGACACCAGTCATGTAGATAATTCCTGTATTCAGCCCTTAGATCAATTGATCCCCATTTTTGGACCACCTCATATGCTGCCTCAATTGTATGCTGAAAATGGTTCTCATTCAATTTATCATAAATAGTGGTATCACTATATGCCGAGTACCTGTAACCTAATGAACAGAGCAAACGTAACTGTTTCCTTGTTGATTCAGAATAGGGATAAATATCATATTCAATTCCATGCATAAAAGAATTGGATTTTTTGAGCTTTATTTCTAATTTGCAAATGAAATTTCCTGAAAATAAGTAATATGAAACCTAATAAATTAATCGGTAGATACTCATTATCTATTTTTGTTTTGTTTTTTGTGCTTTTAACCGGTTGTAAAAAGGAAAAAGATATTCCTGAAACTGTAACAGATATTGATGGTAATATTTACCACACT
>CAZCQC010000258.1:0-9872 GCA_964500155.1 uncultured Rikenellaceae bacterium
GGGATACCCTACCTTTGGGGTGGAACCTCCTCCAAAGGATTTGACTGCAGCGGATTTGTTAAAACCGTCTATTTTCTGAACGGAATAATTCTTGAAAGGGATGCATCACAGCAGTTCCAGAACGGGATAAGATTAAGAAGAGGCTCATATCCCGATTCACTTAGAAAAGGGGATCTGCTGTTCTTTGGTTCCGCACGCCGCGGGAGGGCAAGAGCTACTCATGTCGGAATGTATATAGGCGATACGGAATTCATACATTGTTCAGGAATGGTGCGGATAAACAGCCTCGACTCCACAAGAGTTAATTTCAACCGCTCCCGGAGAGATTCCTTCCTTGGGGTCAGGAGAATTATCGGAGCTCCTTATGACAAAGGAATTCAACCTGTTCTGAATCATGAATGGTACCGGGAACCAGCAACAAGTAACTAGCAACCAGCAACAAGTTATGTCATGAATAAGAGGGAATTTATTAAATACAGCAGTTATCTGATCGGCGGTACTTTTCTGAACGGGCAGGTTGCAGTTGCAGCACCTGTTTTTAATGAAAAGAGAGGAAGGAAAAAGAGCGGGAGCAAACTGGAACTCAGGTTTACTCCTTTTACGCTCCAGCTTAAGCATGCATTCACTCTTTCAACTAGCTCAAGGACAACTACCCCGGTAATGCTTACTGAAATTGAGTACGATGGCATTACAGGGTATGGTGAAGCATCAATGCCGCCATATCTTGGAGAGAGTCATGAATCTGTTGCTAAGTTCCTTTCATTGTTAAATTTTTCACAGTTCACTGATCCGTTTCTGCTGGTAGATATTCTTCAATATGTCGATGGTGTGATGCCGGGCAACTATGCCGCAAAGGCATCGGTCGATATTGCCCTTCACGATCTGATCGGCAAGCTTGTTGGTGAACCATTTTACAGGCTATTCGGCCTTAATCCGTCAATGGCGCCTCTTACAAGTTTTACAATCGGGCTTGATACCCCGGAAATAATAAAACAGAAAGTAGCCGAGGCTGAACCATACAAAGTCCTGAAAGTTAAACTTGGGAGGGATAATGACAGGGAGATGGTGGAAGTTATCAGGTCGCTGACGGATAAACCGTTATGCGTGGATGTCAACCAGGGATGGAAAGACCGTTCGTATGCTCTCGATATGGCCGGATGGCTGAAGGAAAAAGGAGTTTTATTCCTTGAACAGCCGATGCCAAAGGAGATGAAAGATGATATCGCCTGGCTTACCCAAAAGAGCCCCCTGCCGGTTGTTGGTGATGAAGCGATCCAGAATGTTTCAGATCTTATAAACAACAGGGAGGTCTATTCAGGTATTAATATCAAACTGATGAAATGCGGAGGATTGAATGCCGCGATGAAGATGATTAATGTGGCAAGAGCTTTTGGCATGAAAGTCATGATAGGATGCATGACCGAAACTTCATGTGCAGTAACTGCAGCAGCACAGCTTTCTCCCCTCGTCGACTGGTGTGATCTCGATGGTAATCTCCTCATAACCAATGATCCGTTCGATGGCCTTAAGATTATTGACGGCAAGGTGTCACTTCCGGAAAAGCCGGGTATTGGAGTAACAAAAAAAATAACTAAAATATGAAAACGTGGTTTATAGGATGTTTGCTGATAGTGTCCCTGGCAGGTTCATCCATTGCGCAAAGAACCTATTCAGAAAAGCTGGACTCTATTTTGCCAGTCCGCGGATTATGCATTTCTGCTCCCCAGCCGGCAGTTCTTCCGGAGTTTATTAAATTCATTAATGAAGAACTGGCAACCCGGAAGATCAACACTCTGATACTGAGGGTAGATTATAATTATCAGTACGAAAGCCACCCGGAGCTGAAGGATTCAATCGCCCTTTCAGAAAAGGATGTAAAAAAACTGGTAGCGGCATGCCGGAAAAACAATATCAGAATAATTCCCCAGGTTAACCTGCTGGGGCATCAGTCGTGGGCCGGAAAAACAGGGAACCTGCTGCGTGTATTTCCTGAATTCGATGAAACCCCTCTTGTTAAAATGCCTGAAAAATATGTCTGGCCCAATGCCGATGGATTGTATTGCAAAAGCTACTGTCCTCTTCATCCTGATGTTCATGATGTTGTTTTTGCTATTGTTGATGAGATCTGCGATGTTTTTGAAGCAGATGCATTTCATGCCGGAATGGATGAGGTTTTTTATATTGGGCAAAGAGAGTGTCCGAGGTGTTCGGGAAGGGATCCTGCTGAGCTGTTCGCCGGGGAAGTGAGGACAATTCGTGATCACCTTGCTGCGGAAGGACGAAAATTGTGGATCTGGGGTGACAGGCTGATCGATGGGAAGACAACGGGACTTGGCGAATGGGAGGCAAGTTACAATAATACATTCAGGGCAGTGGATATGATACCCAGGGATGTGATTATCTGTGACTGGCATTATGAGCGTCCGGATCAAACACCGGTTTACTTCGCGATGAAAGGCCTGAGTGTCGTTACCTGCCCCTGGCGGATGCCCGGTAATGCGGTACTCCAGTTACAGGATATGATTAAATTCAGGGAACATTCAACTCCGGAGATGAAAGAAAGATTTATGGGAATGGTACAAACAGTATGGTCGGGTGCAGGGCAGTTTCTCGATAGTTATTACGGAAGAAGGAATGAAGAGGGTAAAAATACACCTGTTAGCTGTTTCAGAACATTGTTTGGGGAGATAATAAAATTGGATAAATAATATTTTACCCCCTTTCTTATTTCCCCCAAAGGGGAAAGGATAATTTAGCTCCTTCCCCCCTGGGGGAAGGTCGGGAAGGGGGTGTATAGAATAAAAACCACCGGAAAAAAACACGCTAATCAAAAGTCACTGGACACTGCTCCGATAGGTTCTGGTCATTGATGCCGGAATAACAACAACAAAATCAGCCTTGCCCAGGGATTCATCTTTCATTTTATCAATGTCGTCCTGGATAACTGTTGTAATGGTTGCAATTTTCAAGCCCGGACTATATTTATTCAGATACCAGATTATTCCCATATACCTGTCGGAATGATAGCTGCCGTTATAGTGAATAACTGTTTGTGATGGCTGAAGGTACATGAAAATCGAATGGGCCATTGTTGCATCCTTAATAGCCTGAGCCTTCGGGAGGTTTTGATTAACATTTTTTGCCATCGGTCCGGCAATCTCACCGCCCATTGAAAGCATATCTTTATAGCATGGAAGCTCCGGATCATATTCAACAGGGAGAGGTGCTACATAAACCAGTGCCAGGGGTGACAATACTGACAATGCTTCGAATCCCCCGGAAGCAACAACGGAAGCATATCTTCTTGGGATATTTGAGGCAACGAACTTCAGCCCGTTCTCCCTGGCGAAATTCAGAAGCGGTTTATAATCTGTTTTATAATTTGTCCATAATCTTGCTTCACTTTCAAATGATGATTCTTTAATTGTTCCTGCTAGATACTCATCAATCAGAAGCTGATTATCGGTTTCGAACATTTCGGCTGCAAGTATAAGATTCTTTCCTTTAGCCGAATACAGATCTTTTGTGATCTCAAATTCAAGCCAGTGTGCAACAGGATTATCATGGAGTTCTCCAAAGAAAACTACATCAGCTTTCAGTGATGCCTTCATGATATCTCCGTAATCAGCTTTTTTCCCTTCACCGGTAAAGATTTTGTACGCTAATTTATCCTGAGCGGAAAGATTAAGAGTCAGTGAGATTATAAGAAGGAAGAGAAACTGTTTCATCTTTTACGGATTTAGTAAAAACCTATTTGACTTCAAAGGAATAAAAAAAGGCGATATATTTCACATCGCCTATAATACATAATACATAATACATAATACATTATTTCAGTCCAAACCTGTAGCTGAATTTGACAAGAAAAACATTTTTCAGGTCGTAATTATCATCTTCCCTGAAAAGATCGTGGCTGAACAGATCACCCATATTATTGAAATAGTCCATTGTCCCTGAAGGATTATACCCGCTTCGTGTCTGGCTCCATACAAGATAAAGTGTAGAGCCTGGAGAATATTCCCATCTGAAAACCATGTTTGACAGAAATTCCTGGACATTGAAATCCCGTTTCCCAATATTATATTCAAAATCGCCATCAAGGTTTTCATCTATTTCATAAGAGTTGTCTGTTTCAGTTATCTCGTCGCCGGAATAAATGTGGAACCGGTCATTATATGTGTCATCCATCGGATTGAGGATATATTTATGATCATAGTACTTGCCTGATGCAATGAATGGCTGACCCCAGTATTGCAGTGTAAGATCAGGAGTAAGGTTGAAATTGATCCTTAAGGAAGCGCTAATTGTTTTTCTGTCGATGCTTGCAAATATGTATCTGTCACTTCCATTATTTGAAGTCTGGGCAACATACTGAAGCTCACTGAATGATTTTGAATATCCGGGAGAAAGTGAAATTCTGAGGAAGTTAACAGGTTTATAGGTCACTCCGATTTCAGTATAGGAGTTTTTAGAATAATCCTCAAATCCCTCAGTAATATTTGTAAAAAAGTTGAATTCAAGTTTCTTGCGGGAATCAGTCTGGAAACCTATGCGTCCATTTACTGTTCCCGGGGTTTTCATCATTGGTCCACCGCGAAGCATACCTGCTGAGAGAGAACTTGTATTGAGATTACCTCCTCCAAATACGAACCAGTAATTCTTTAAGCCAATATTAATGTTTGTATTTATCCCTTTGCCATCATTATCACCTCCAAAGTTCCATGTTGAGAAGAGACTGCCGTTTATATTCAAAGTCCTGTAGATCCATTTTGGTTCCCACTCTTTATAGCTGGCCCAAAATATCGCCATGATCTGGTCGGCTGTTTGCATATAACCCAGATCGTTAAGCTCAAAGCCCGGTGTTTTCCATGAAAGTGATCCCAGCAGGTTAACATGGCCGTCGAGTTTCATTAATTGAACCCTGCCTCCTGAACCAATGAGTGAGGTCCGGTTTGGATCAAATTCTGTATAATCATTGTCGGGCCTCTGAAAATATCGTGCCGAAGATCTCTGGGTATTTTCAAGCGCTTCTTTTGATCCACTGACCTGACTTAAGGCAGTATTAAGATTAAACTGCCATTTTTTGTCCTTGGAGTACTGGGTAAAATCAATGCCACCGCTGTAGGCTGATTTATGCATAAACTGGCCCAGATTCTCATCGAGATTTCTGTTTGTACTTGTCAGGATTCCCCCGATTATTGTTTTACCTTCGTTATAGTCTTTTTGAATCCTTCCGACAAAGAAATTTGTAAGAGGTTCCACTGTTTCATAATACCTTTCCCCGTTATTGTCAATCTCTGCTTTTTCCTCAGCAGTAAGCGCTTCAACAAAGCCAACAGATAGTCCGTTCTGAGTTTTTCCGGTCAGTTTGGCTGCTCCAAGAATTGAGGAGGCCACAGGAATATTTGCATACATTCCGGAACCAAGATCCGGACTACCCTGCGGTCTTCTGCCAATACGCCTTGAGTAGAAAAGGTTATCATCACTATCCTCTCCGTCACCTATGCCAAATGAGAAACTTGTAATATTTTTCCCTTCAACGAAAAAGGGCCTTTTCTCACTGAAGAAAGTCTCATAAGCTGTCAGATTCACTTCGGAGGGATCTGCCTCAACCTGCCCGAAGTCTGGATTAATAGTAAGGTCCATTGTAAGGTTGTTTGTAACACCTATTTTGGCATCGATTCCGCCATTGAATTTGTAATTCCTTCCCTTTTCCTTAAATGGATTTCCAGGTTCAGTCTTAAATGTCTCGATTTTTCCGACAACATAAGGAGTTACATCAAGGATCTTTCGCGGTTTGATCCGTTCAAGTCCAGACAGCTCTCCAAAAAGGTGAACCAATCCGGGTGCATCTGCCGGAATATGCTGCCAGAGACTTTGTTCATTCTTTCTGTATAACAATCTTATCATTTCAAGACCCCAGGTATCGCCTGAGTTTTTTTCAAACCTTACCTGGCTGAAAGGGATCTTCATTTCTGCAAACCAGCCTTCGTCATTTATCGAAGTATTCACCCACCAGTTCGGATCCCATGAAGAATCTTCATTCATCCCATCATTTGTAAACATTTGATCAAATTTGACTCCGCCCGAGCTGACACCGAAAAAAAATGAGGTACGCAGATCATGATAACTGTCAAGAAAGATCCCCAGGAGATCACCATCAACATTATCGCGCCTTGTCATCCTCCTTATTATGCTGTCGGGACTTGTATCAAAAGCTTTAATAGCGACGTAAAGATTATCATCATCAAACAGGATCTTGAATTCTGACTTCTGCGATGGTTTTTTGCCGTTTTGTGGATTATACTGGGTAAAGTCATCAATCCAGATTCCCTGCTTCCATGCTTCATCATCAAGAACGCCATCAATATCCGGGACGACAGTCACCCTCTCGGCTTTATACTGCTTTTTCTCCGGTGACTGGCCTTTAATTATTGGAAATAGCAGTAATAGCACAAATAAGAGGATCGAATTTCTTTTCATTTATCGATGAAATTTAACAAATGGTTTGAATTGGACCACTGATTATTTCAATCCAAACCTGTAGCTGAACTTGACAAGAAAAACATTTTTCAGGGCGTAGTTTTCATCATCCCTGAAGAGCTGACGGTTAAACAGGTCACCCATATCATTCAGATAATCCATATTACCTGTAGGATTATAACCGCTTCTGGTCTGGCTCCAGACAAGGTAAACGGAAGAGCCCGGAGAATACTCCCATCTTACAACCAGGTTAGAAAGAAATTCCTTGACATTAAAGTCGCCGGTGTCGAATGTGTAATCGACTGTCCCATCCAGATTTTCGTCGATCTGATTATAACCGTCCTGAGGTATAAGTTCTCCGTCAGAATAGACATGGAACCTTTCAGTATATTTATCTGCAACGGGATTCAGGATATATTTATAGTCATAATACCTGCCTGATGCCACAAATGGCTGGCCCCAGTACTGTATGGTGAGATCGGGACTGATGTTCAGGTTTACTCTTAATGATGCGTTTATCGTCTTCCTGTCAATGCTGGAGAATATATATCTGTCATCTCCGTCCATGTTTTTCTGTGTCACATATTGAAGCTCACTAAATGATTTTGAATAGCCAGGGCTCAGGGATAATCTCAGGTAGTTGGTAGGTTTGTAAGAGATTTCAACACCAATATTACTGTTCCTGTAATAGTCTTCAAAACCTCTATTGAAGTTTGAATAGAATTCCATTCCGAGCTTCTTCCTGTTATCGGTAGAAAAGCCAACTCGTGCATTGAATCTTCCTGGTGTTTTCATAGTTGGTCCTCCCCGAAGCATGCTGGGATCCATTGAGCTTGTTCCAATATTACCGCCTGTCCATACGCTCCAGTAGTTTTTCAACGTCATGTTTGCATTACCTTCCAGACCGGTCTGGACATTTGCCCCGCCAAAATTATAGATTGTATAAATGTCGCCATTTATATTGAAGTTCCTGTATATCCCCTTTGGTTCCCATTGGTTGTAACCCGCCCAAAATATTGGCATGATTCTGTCGGCTTGTTGTAAATAACCAAGGTCATTTATCTCAAATCCGGGTGTTTTCCACAAAACAACCGCCATCAGGTTTAAATGCCCGTCCAGCTTGCCAACCTGTATCTTTCCTCCTGAACCGGTAAGCGATGTTCGATCCGGATCATATATTGCGTAATCTTTGTCCGGACGCTGAAAGTAATGTGCTGAGGATCTCTGTGTCGCCGCAATAGCCTCTTTGGTCCCCGTAACCTGGCTTAATGCAGTATTTATTGTAAGTTGCCATTTTTTATCCTTAAAGTACTGGGTAAAATCAATTCCACCTGAGTAAGCGGCTTTATGCATAAAATCGCTGAGGTTTCCATCAAGATTCCTGTTGGTGCCAGTAAAAATTCCTCCGATTATTGTTTTGCCTTCATTATAATCCTTCTGAACCCTGCCCACAGCGTAGTTAGTAAGCGGTTCAACTGTTTCATAAGTTCTCTCACCGTTGTCATCAATTTCAGCTTTTCCCTCAGCGGTTACTGCTTCAACGAAACCGACTGATAGACCATCCTTGGTTTTTCCAGTTAGCTTCGCAGCCCCTATAATTGATGTAAAATTTGGTACATCGGCATACATCCCATCCCCGAGGTCGGGATAACCCTGTGGGCGTCGGCCGATACGCCTGGAATAAAACAGATTATCGTTACCAACATCGCCATCGCCTATTCCTATATTGAAATTGGTAATATTTTTCCCCTCGATGAAGAAAGGTCTTTTTTCACTAAAGAATGTTTCATAAGCCGAAAGGTTTACCTCAGACGGGTCAGCCTCGACCTGACCAAAATCGGGATTAATTGTAAGGTCCATTGTCATGTTGTTTGTTATCCCGATCTTGGCATCTATACCTCCATTAATTCCGAATTTCTTCCCTTTTTCCATAAACGGATTTCCCGGTTCAGCCTTGAATGTCTCCAGTTTTCCGACCGTATAGGGAGTAACATCAAAGATCTTACGGGGTTTTATCTGTTCAAGTCCGGCCAGCTCTCCAAATAAATGTACCAGACCTGGAGCATCTTTTGACATATGCTGCCAGAAACTTGTCTCGTTTTTCCTATACAGGACCCTTGCTACCTGAAGTCCCCAGATTTCACCTGAATTCTTATCAAATCTCACCTGGCTGAAAGGGATCTTCATTTCAGCAACCCAGCCTTCATCATTTATCGATGTCTTTACCCACCAGTTTGGATCCCATGAAGAGTCCTCGCTCTCCCCATCATTGGTGAACATCTGGTCGTACTTAACTCCGCTTGATGTAATCCCGAAAAGGAATCCGGTTCGGAGATCATGGAAACTGTCGAAAATGATACCTACAAGGTCTCCGTCAGGATTATCACGTCGCGTAAGCCGGCTGACAATACTGTCGGGACTTGTATCATAAGCCTTGAATGCGGCAAAAAGGTTATCGTCGTCAAAAAGGATCTTGAATTCGGTTCTTTGTGAAACCTTACTGCCGTTATATGGTTCGTATTGGGTAAAATCATCTATCCAGCTTCCTTCTTTCCATACCTCATCATCAAGTATACCATCGATTGCAGGTGCGGTCGTTAGTCTTGTTGCCTTATACTGCTTTTTTTCAGGCGTCTGTCCGGTTACGCCTGGCAGGATCATCAGCAAGACAATCAGGGTGATAAAAATTCTTTTCATGTATAGCTAAATTTTCATGGTTGAATTAAAGACGTATGAGAATTGAAACTGATGCAAAATAATGTTAATAAGAATTATTTTAAATTAAATCCACTTTGTCTAGCAGGCTATATTTTAAAGACACTCAGGTACTTTTATACCCTCTTTTTGTGGTAGTAATTTTAAAATATATATCTTAGACTAAAATCTTAAGACTATGGTTTCACGCAGATCGTTTATAACAAAAAGTGCTGCTGTCACAACTGCAGCAATTATCGTTCCTTCAGTGTTAGGCCGAAATATTTTCAGAGCCGGAAATTCACCTCTGAACGGGAAAAAAGTTCTTTTTGTGTGGGGAGGCTGGATGGGACATGAGCCTGATAAATGCCGCGATATATTTGTTCCATGGATAAAATCGGAAGGAGCAGAGATAACTGTGTCTGATACTCTGGAAGCATATACAAAGTATGATTTACAGAAAGACTTTGACCTGATAGTGCAAACCTGGACAATGGGAACAATAGAAGGTAAACAGGAAAAAGCTCTGGAGGATGCTGTCAAAAGCGGAACGGGTCTGGCAGGTTGGCATGGCGGCCTGGGAGATTCGTTCAGGAATAATACGGAGTACCAGTTCATGGTAGGAGGTCAATGGGTGGCTCATCCGGGTGGAGTAATTGATTACAGGGTGAACATTGTGGATCATAAGGATCCGG
>CAZCQC010000259.1:0-5012 GCA_964500155.1 uncultured Rikenellaceae bacterium
AAGCTGAACTGAAACTGACCATACCCGTTACAAAGCTTACCGATGGATGTTCGATAACAAACTCCCTGATCATCCGGATATATTTATTATCATACAACATTGTTTCATCGGCCGGATCATCAATTGTTGTTTCAGGAGTAACAACCCAGACAGTATTTTTCGAAACTGAAGGTTCAGCCATGCTGATTATTTTTTCGAGTTGCTTCTCAAAGGGGATTGTGAACTTTTCTTGATAAGGATCGAAATTTGGCTGGACAATTACGACATCTTCTTCATGCCCCGAAGTTGGATTAATTGTGCGATACCTTACCAGAGACAGGATCGTGGGAACAAAAATTATTATCAGCCATACAGACAAATGCATAAAAACTCTTTTCCTTTTTTTTAACGGCAACCTGATGAGAAAACGGAGTAAGAACAAGTTAGACAGAAGTATCCATAAAGTTCCCCCGGCGGTTCCGGTGACTTCGTACCATTGAATGAACTGAATATCTTTCGATAATCCGTTCCCAAGGTTAATCCATGGGGAAAGGACTGGAATCTTTAGGCAGATGAATTCAAAGGTGAGCCAGAAAGCAATGAGCGACATATAGCCCTGGATGTCTCCTTCCCTCAACCTTACTCTGTGTGCAAGCCACATCGAGAATGCCATAAGAAATGCCGCAGTTAAGATAACACATATGGCTGCACTCATGCTTACAACTCTTATCCATCCCAGAGTAAGAATTGAAAAAATAACAAAACCAGGAAGAAGATAAATAAATAAGGCGTTTGGAGAATATCTCCTTTTGTTCTCATAAAGATGGTTTTCTATAATAAAAAACGGAACGAGCGCGCATAAAAGGATAATTCCCGGACACCAATCGGTCCAAGCCAGTCCGGATAAAACTCCACCGCAAACAGATAGAGCTGAAAGTGAGTACTTATTCATTTATGCTACTAAGATATCTTTTAAGAGCAGCCCGGTTTATAATGTAGACTCCGGCCAGTATGACAGCGATTGAAACAAACATTGAGGGCGTAAGAATTTCATTATCAGCCAATCCCCACATTGTCGATATTATCGGGATAAAATAGGTCACCATTGATCCGAATACCGGAGATGTGTCGCGTATCAGCAGGTAGAAAAGTGCAAGGGCAACAGCACTGCCCATTACTGCCAGCAGGACAATGCATCCCAGATTTCGTAACCAGGGCCCTGTTGAGGTTACCTGTGAAAAATCGGAGATCAAAAGGTAAATGATAGCTACCGGACTTATTATCATGAATGCCAGGGCAGTTATTTGTAAACCATTTAATCCCGCCACTTTGCTTACTTCATTTGAACTTATCCCATAAAGAATGGTGGCCAGGATGACCAGCAGACCATAATAATTGAACGAAAAGGATCCGGAATAAAGGAGTCCGATTGCTCCCACCAAACCAAGGAAGACTCCGATTATCTGTGATTTTATTGGTTTACGGTTATAGAAGAAAATACCTATAACCAGTGTAAAGACAGGACTAAGAGAGTTAAGCATTCCTGCCAGTGTACTGCTTATTTTTGTCTGAGCCAGAGGAAACAGGAAAGCAGGTATACCGCTTCCAAAGAATCCGATTATCAGGATTGATACTATATTCTTTCTGTTTAGTTTATTGAAATTATGTATTGCAACTGGTAAAAGGCACAGAAATGTTATCAGGATCCTTAACGAACCTATCTGCAGAGAGGAGAAGGATTCAAGTCCTTTCTTCATTAAAATATAGCTTGTTCCCCAGATGAGGGACAGAATAGCTATAACCAGCCAATGCCATATTTTTCTTTCCTCTGCCATATTTGATCAAGCCATAAAAATAATTCACCCTTTTGGACCTGACGGTTAAAATGAGAACGATTTTATTGTTTTTTGCAAAATAATTTTGTATTTTTACATGTTGTAAAACCTGAAATAACTAAATAGCTGGATAGTTTCCTGGATTGAATTAAAAATAAATTAAGGATATTTAGAGTTTAATACTTTAGAAAGAAGCTTTTACTGTCCAAAAGCAATTTTTCCATTCTTTTCATGGCTGCCCCGTACGCTGATCAGCGGAACGGGGCTTTTTGCATTTAAGTTGCCAGGGAATTAAAGGACTTTGACGCCATTTTCTCAAGCTTATTGAAGGATGTTGTTAATCCACGGATTACTGCAGAACTTAATCCCTGGTGCTCCATTTCATTTAATCCGGAGATAGTAATCCCCTGGGGAGTGGTAACCTTATCAATCTCACTTTCAGGGTGGTTGGTAGTCTCTAATATAAGCCTGGCAGCTCCTTTCACTGTCTGGGCAGTAATAATCTGGGATATTTCCGAATTAAAACCTATTTCAATTCCCCCCTGCGACATGGCACGCATAAACCTGAGTGCAAATGCAATACCACAGGCCCCAACTACTGTAGCAGCGCCCATCAGCTCCTCGGGGATAACCAGTGTTTTTCCCATTTTATCAAATAGTGAGGTTATTGTCTCTTCCTGGCCCGGTTTCATGTTACTAAATGACAAACAGGTCATTGATTCGCAGATTTCAAGAGCCGTGTTGGGCATAATCCGGACATTAGGGACAGACCCGAATTTAAATTGAATATCTTTATGTGAGACTCCTGTTATTGTTGAGATAAGAATATGCCCGGAATTGATATTGCTTTTTACCTCTTCCGCCAATGCTTCAAATTGCTGCGGCTTGACCGCCATAACAATTATTTCTGCATCAGCAACAGCTTTAATATTATCATGAGAAACATTGAAACCATTCTTTTTAAGGAATGTAAGTCTTGATTCACGCTTTTCAGTAAGAACTATTTTATCAACCGTGAATTGTTTTGATCTTATAAGTCCTGTGGCAAGTGAAGTACCAATATTTCCACCACCAATTATGGCAATCTTGAATTTTCCCATCTCAAAAGAAATTAGAGCGGAAAGATAGTTAAAAGCAGGGAATCCTGATTTTGGAAATGAGCCGGACAGCACTTTTTCCATTCTTTTCATGGCTGCCCCGTAAGCCAATCTGCGGAATGGTGCTTTTTGCATTGTTAAATAGTGTTAAATGCAGGTTATCAGGCATTTTGATCGTTCAATTTAATTATCTTGCACGTATAAAACTCAGTAACGAAATGAGAAGAATCGCAATTTTACTGTTTTTCATAATGCTCCTGCCGGGTTGTAAAAAAACTGAAAGGCAATTTATAAAGCTGGCGGAGAAGATTCATGAAAAAACTCTTACGGTAGATACCCACTGCGATACTCCGATGGATATGGCAAGATCAGATTTTGACCTTGGGGAACGCCATACTGAAGGATGTGTTGATTTTCCAAGGATGATTGAAGGAGGCCTTAATGCCGAGTTCTTTGCTGTATTTACCAGTCAGGGACCAAGAACCGATACTGCTTTTGATAAAGTATACGGTTATGCTCTTGATGTGCTTGAGACTATTCATAAGAATGTTGAAAAGAACAATGAAATTGCTGAGATTGCATGTTCTCCTGATGACGCTTACAGGTTAAAAAAGGCGGGCAAGATTTCTGCCTTTATCGGAATCGAAAATGGTTACCCTATCGGCAAAGATATTTCAAGGGTCAGGGTATTTTACGATCATGGCGCCAGATATATTACCCTATGCCATACACGCAACAATGATATATGCGATTCTTCTACAGATCCCAAAGGACCGGAGCATAATGGTCTCTCGTCATTCGGAGGAGAGGTGGTAAAGGAGATGAACAAACTGGGTATGATGATCGACGTTTCGCATATTTCAGACAAGGCATTTTATGATGTTCTCAAATTATCGGACGCTCCGGTAATTGCTTCACATTCTTCCTCCAGAGCTTTGTGCGGATCGCCCAGAAATCTCAGCGACGATATGCTTCTTGCACTCAAAGGTAATGGAGGAGTTATTCAGATATGCATACTCAGTGATTACATAAAAACCCCGGATCCAAATCCTGAACTGGAGGCAGAACTTAAAAAGTTATCCGCGAAATATGGTGATTTCGCCGCTCTTTCTGACGATAAAAAGAAACTTGCCAGTTCAGAGTACAGGGCGATCCAGAAAAAATTTAAAAGGCTTGCAACAGTCAAAGATGTTGTTGACCATATTGACCATGTTGTACAGGTAATCGGTGTGGAATATGTTGGTATCGGGACTGATTTCGATGGGGGAGGCGGGGTTGATGGTTGCAAAACCGTAGCCGAAATGAAAAACATTACAGTTGAACTACTGCGCCGGGGTTATACCAAATCCGATTTGGATAAGATATGGGGCGGTAATGTTATGAGGGTACTAAAGGAAGCCGACTCTAAAAAACTGAGTTTATGAACTTCTTACCCTGTTGAATTTAAGCGCTTTTAGAATCCATGCCGGCATAGGTTTGTACGAATTTCTTTTCTGAAGGTTTACATACCAGCCAAGCCTTTTCGATACAGGCATTTTATGTGCTTCTACAAATTCAACCAGAATTCCGTCGGGATCCTCAATATAAGCAAAATAACCCGCAGCCTCACCCATATCGAAGCTGTCGCCCTGCCTCGAATGCTTACTATCGACCACAAATGGGAATCCATTACTGTTGCAGAATTCCTTAAGTTCATCCATTTCAAAAATATCGTAGCACAGGTGAATAAATCCGGGATCACCCCAATAGCGGCCTTCATATATTTTTTTGCCTGGTTTAACCGTAGCGCTAACAAGCTCTATCACGCTTGAGCCGAAGATTTTACTGAAGTATCCGGAAAAGCGTTTGGAACTTTTCAATAGCACCCTCCGGACTTCATTATTTCCACCCGGCAGAATAGCCAGATCAGTGAACGATCCTGTGGAATCATATATAACTTCATCATAACCAAGTATATCGGAATAAATAACTTTTGACCTTTCTATATCCGAAACTCCGATTATTGCCCCATAAGATCCCCCGCATATTTTATTTTCGTTCATGAACCATTCATCTCCTTCGACCATCTGAAACAGATTCCCAAAAGGATCTTTAAGAAAGA
>CAZCQC010000260.1:0-6937 GCA_964500155.1 uncultured Rikenellaceae bacterium
AGGAGATACAACGAACTTTTATCTTTTCAGAAGACTAAATAAATATAATGTTTTTCTGACAACTCTTGCCAGGGGAGTTGCCATAGGTGATGAACTTGAATACACCGATGAAATAACGCTTGGCCGGGCTATTAATAACAGGAATCCGTATCACCAATAGAAGAATCTGTTAAACATATTTGCCTGCAGGTTGTTAATTAACAAAAACAAATTCATGGCACGGATGAACATTATACTGCCCGCAATGGGTGAAGGAGTTATTGAAGCAACAATAAACAAATGGCTTGTTAAGGAGGGCTCTGAGGTAAGGGAGGATGATCCTCTGGTTGAGGTAGCTACCGACAAGGTTGATTCGGAAATACCGGCTCCTTCAGCAGGAATAATTTTGGAAATAAAAGCAGCCGAAGGATCTGTTGTAAAAGTTGGTGAGGCTATTGCCGTAATTGAAAGCAATGCTGTAATTCAGCCTGAAGAGGTAAAGAAGATCGATAAAGAGGTTGAAAGGATTCGTGAGACAATCAACGCTGTGCGGGAAGAAAAAAAGGAGGTGCTTCAGGTTTCCGGTGAGATGAAAAGCCGTACTCCGTCAGGAAAGTTCTTGTCCCCTCTTGTCAGAAATATTGCAGCGCATGAAGGAATTAGCTATTCCGAGCTTGATAAGATTGCAGGTACCGGAATGGACGGCAGGATAACAAGAGATGACATTCTGGGACTGCTCATTGAAAAGAAAAACATTTCTGCAGAGCCTGAAAAGAAAATAGAAAAATTGGTTCTGCCTTCAGCTTCGCAGGAAGATGAAGTAATTGAGATGGACAGGGTGAGGAAACTAATCGCCGAACATATGGTGATGTCAAAAAGGACTTCTCCTCATGTGACATCATTTATAGATGCCGATGTCACCCGAATGGTAAGCTGGAGAAACAGCGTAAAGGACAAGTTCCTTGCCAGGGAAGGACAAAAACTCACCCTGACTCCTATTTTTATTGACTCCGTCGCCAGGGCTCTGAATGATTTCCCGATGATAAATATTTCGGTAGAAGGGAATAATATAATTAAAAAAAAGAACATCAATATTGGAATGGCTACAGCACTTCCCGATGGAAATCTTATAGTGCCTGTCATCAGGAATGCAAATGAAAAAAACCTTACAGGGATTGCCAGGGCAGTGAATGACCTTGCAGAAAGAGCCAGAAGCAACAAGCTAAGACCTGATGAAATAACAGGAGGCACTTTCACTGTTACCAATTTCGGAAGTTACAATAACCTCTCAGGAACCCCTATTATAAATCAGCCTCAGGCTGCAATACTTGGTACAGGGGCGGTAAGAAAAATGCCGGCAGTTATTGAAACTCCCGACGGAGACATGATAGGCATCCGCCAGATTATGATATTATCACTCAGCTACGACCACAGGGTGATCGATGGAGCCCTTGCAGGAAGATTTCTTAACAGGGTCAAAGAGATACTTGAGAACTATACCCCGGATCCTGCCTAAATATTTTCCCTGAACCTCATTGATCAGATTTGCTATTTAGGAGAAAATTAGACACCGGAATAATGTTTGTTTCCCAAAATTGTTATATTTGTTATTATGATAAATGTAAGGGGAAGAATATCCGGCGTTTTACCATTGCTTGTTACTTTGGTGTTTTTGCCTGTTGCTGTCACTGCTCAATCGAATCTCGAAATGAAAAAGATTTTTGCAGAGGCTGAATCATGCAACCTTTTTGGGGAGTATGAGCTGGCTAATCCACTTTATCTCCTTCTGAATAACCCCGATAATTTCAACATTCAATATAAGATTGGGACTTGTTATCTAAATATCCCCGGGGAAAAAGATAAGGCTATCCCATATCTCGAATCTGCGGTAATGCATTCAAGCTACGATGCAAAGATCAATTCATTCAAGGAGAAGAGAGCACCTCTGGATGCATATTTTTTTCTTGCCAAAGCATATATGATAAACAATGAGCTTGAAAAAGCTCTGAACACCTTCAACAAGTTTAAAACTCTTGCCCGTGAAACAGAGCAAAAGGGCGGAATGAAAAACCTGGCTTTCATTGATCAGCAGATCCTGGCCTGTAACAATGCAATAAGCTTTGAAGAAAATCCCCTCGGAATCAGTAAGAAGCTGGTAAGTCCTGAATTCAGTCAGGGTTCGATCAATGAAAATCCTGCTGTCAGCTCTGACGGGAATACAATTGTATATACTGAACGAAGAGGATTGCTGAATGCTATTATGTTCTCAAAGAAGATCAGGGGCAAATGGCAGTCTCCCATTGAAATTAATGACCCGCTTAATGCCGGAGATGATTGTTCCTCATGCTCCCTTAACGGTGACGGAACGTTGCTTTTCCTGTATAAAGAAGATAATTATGACGGAAATATATATTCAGCGGAATATGTTGATGATAAATGGACCCCGATCAAAAAACTTAATAAGAACATAAACACCAAATATTACGAATCACATGCTTCAGTCTCTGCAAATGGGAAAAAGCTCTATTTTACAAGTAACAGGAATGGAGGACAGGGTGGGCTTGATATTTACCTTTCAGAAAAGGATTCATCGGGGGACTGGGGCCCTGCAATTAATCTGGATAGTACAGTAAATACAAAATATAATGAAGATACTCCTTTCATTACATTAAATGATTCTCTGCTATATTTCAGTTCAGAGGGACATAAGGGAATGGGAGGGTATGACGTTTTCAGGAGCAGAGGGACCGGGAGTACATGGCAATCGCCTGATAATCTTGGGTTCCCAATTAATTCGACTGATGATGACAGATTTTTCCAGCCGATGAATAACGACGAAAACGGATTTTATTCAATAACCACCAATTATAAGAAAAAGGAGATCTTCTACATCACACTGACAAACACAAGACTTAACCGCATATATGAACTGTCGGGTAATTATAGTCTCAAAGATACTGTTGTAACCTTTGATCAGAAAAATGCAATTTACCTGACCGATAAAACAACAGGTGATACTCTCGACACAGGTTATCCTGAGAGTAAAACCGGTCAATATAACTTTATTGTTGCTCCCGGCAAATTCCGACTGGTGTATACAGCACCTGGCTATTATCAACAGCATTTGGATACATCAATCCTGAAGGATACTCCTGCCCGGATAATTCATCTTAAAGACATCATTCTTGATAAGAATCCTCCGTTGGTGTATGACAAGTTAGATCTCTCTGATATTCCGGTTGTTGACGAGATCAATCCCGACATACTTATTAAAAACCTCCGGGTTTATGATGTGACTGAAAATGATCAGCAGGATACAACAATTCTTTACTATACAGTGCAGGTTATGGCATTGTTTAATCCTGTTGATATCAGTTATTTCAAATACGTTTCAGATATCAAAGTCTTTTACAGTGATGTTGATAAGTTTTATAGATATACAACCGGTATATTCTCTGACAAAGCTGATGCATATGCTCACAGGGACGACCTGTTCAGCAAAGGTTACCCCGACGATCTTTTCATAAAAAAAGTTACCCGTGGAACCGGAGAAAAATCTGTGCCAAGCCAGAAATATTATTCAATACAGCTAAAAGCGACAAGTGTTCCGGTGGAAATCAATAAAACCTTCCCTGGAATTAAAGGAGTCAGGGAGACAAAAGAAATTGATGGAAAGTATCATTATCTTTTTGGCAGGTACACTTCAGCCGATGAAGCTAAAACTGCTCTACAGAGAAAGCAGTTTATGGAATTTACAGATGCATTTGTTAGAGAAATTAGCATACTTATAAAGAAATAACTAAATTTACTATCTGATCCTTTGTACCAAGAGTACCTGGATAATTTACAGTTTTATTTTGTTTATTGTCATTTTTAATACCCCTAAAAATGAAACATCTTTACTCCGTTAAAAAATCAATATTCTTAGCGGTTCTTTTAGCCGGCATTGTTCCTCTGTTAGCCCAGGAGACTGCATTAAAAGATATCCAGAAGGCTTTCAAAAATGCTGACATGTACTATTATTACGATGAGAACTATCTAAAGGCAGCCAGTCTGTACGAGCCTCTCCTGAAAAGCAATCCTGATAATTATAACCTGGCAGCCAAGCTGGGAATATGCTATCTTAACCTGGATGGCAAGAAAGAAGAAGCCCTTAATCTCCTGAAAAAAGCATCCAAGGGTGTCGTTTCAAGTGAGAAGGAATATAAACAAACCGGTGAAAAAGCCGCCCGTGATACATACTTATATCTGGCAATAGCTTTCCATCGTAACGACAGTTTGCCGCAGGCTCTTAGCTTTTTCAATGATGTCAAAAAGAGACTATCAGCCTCTGATACCTACCAGGAGGATTTTGTCGATCTTCAGATAAGAAACTGCAGATATGCAATGGAGATGAAAAAAAGGCCTCTGAGAATTATTTCTGAATATTTTGCTCCATGGCTTAAAGACTATCCTGGCGCGTGCAATCCAGTGCTTGCAAAAAATGATTCTGTTTTTGTTTTTACGGTTAAGAATGAAGGAATAACCCAGATTTATTGCTCCTATAAAAACAAGACCTGGAGCAGACCTTCCAATATAACAAATCAGCTCGGTGGATTTGACAGGTTTTATTCAAACTCTATTACAGGTGACGGAAAATTACTGGTAATGTACATGGATGATGGAGGAGATGGGAATCTTTACTATAGCCAGAGACTCGATACTTCCTGGTCAAAGATCAAAAGCGTAGGGAAATATGTCAATTCGATTTACTGGGAGGCAGACGGCTTTATTACTCCTGACAACAAAACAATGTATTTCTCAAGTAACAGACCAGGCGGTGAAGGTGATCTTGATATCTGGACTTCCCAGAGACTGGCCGATGGCACATGGGACCGCCCCGTCAACTGTGGAAACACTATCAATACACCTTATGATGAAAGCTCTCCGTTCTTTGATCCTGAAAATAATGCCCTGCTTTTCAGCTCAATCGGTCATATTACAATGGGGGCGAATGATGTATTCAGATCAATAAAAAGAGGAAGTACCTGGACTCAGCCTGTTGGTATGCCATATTCTTTCAATACTGTTCAGGAAAATACCAATTTTATCCTTAACAACAATGCCCCCGGATTTGTTGCCAGCCGCTTTGATGATAAGACCACAATCCGAAATATCTACGCAATTGTTGCTGTCGATCCGGCAGACGAACTCACCAAAGCCTCAGGAGTCATTAAACTAGAGGACGGCATGGAGGTCGATCCGAAAACTTCACTCGTAACACTAAAAAATCTGAAAACGGGGGAAACTTTTCAGAATATTACCGTCAACCCCGACGGGACTTTCAATTTTGATATAAAACCCGGTGAATATGAGGTCTATGTGAGCCATGACGGATATCATACCGATACTATCACACTAAGTCTGCCCCTCTACTATTCGGGCAGTTATATTGCTGTAAATCCATCCCTTTCACCCGAAAAGGTTTCTGCTGGTGATTTCCTTTCAATTAAGAATGTCCTCTTTGATTTTGATAAATATGAAATAACCGAAGATGCTAAACAAACACTTGAAATACTGAAAAACATAATTATTAATTATCCTGAATTAACTATTGAAATCGCCGGTTATACCGATGCGAAAGGAAGCACTGAATATAACAGGAAGCTTGCGGATAAGAGAGCTCAGGCAGTTATAGACTATTTCACCATGACAGGTATTGAGGGTGGTAAATTTATTAAAAAGGCTTTCGGTGAGTCAAATTTCATTGCAGTTAATACGAATCCCGACGGAACTGATAATGCTGAAGGAAGAAAATATAACAGAAGAGTCACATTCGGCATTGTTAATCCCAAAACCGGTGTAGTGCTGAGACAGGAAGCCTATACTCCAAGGTACCTCAGACAACCCAGTTCCATAAAGTACAGTATTGTTCTCAAGCAGACAAAGGAAACTCTTTATCCGGGCTATTTCAGTAATCTGATCAAGGATGAGATGCTTTTTGTAAGAACAATAAAAACTGATTCCCTCAACCTTTATGCTCTTGGTGTATTTTACAACAGATCAGATGCTGTAACATACCTCGGGCATTTAAAAGGGATCGGATTCAATGATGCCTACATCATTAACCAATATGATCTGGATAATGCACCCGAACAATCAGACACTGTATTATTAAATGAAAAACCTTCTGTGACAAAGAAAGCATTTTCAATACAGCTTAAGGCAACAAGAAGCCCTATCGATGCCAGGAAAATATTCCCGGGTTACCAGGGTGTGAGGGAAGTAATTGCTGAAGATGGTTTCTATAAATATTTTTATGGAGAATACAGCTCCATTGCCAAGGCAAAAGAGGCTCTGGTCGATGTCAGGAAAGATTTTGACGATGCGTTTATCAGGGAAGTTAATGTCCCGATAAAAAAATAGACCGGCATTATACTTTTTGAATGAGATATAAGGAAATCAGATTACGGGCCCTTGAGCCTGAAGATCTTGAATTGCTTTATGGCTGGGAGAATAACATATCTTACTGGACAATAAGCAACACAATTATTCCTTTCTCAAAATACACTCTGAAGCGTTATCTTGAGGATTCCCACAAAAGTATATATGAAACCGGGCAGGTCAGGCTGATGATCGATCATATTGCTGATGATACAACAATAGGTACCATTGATATTTTTGATTTTGATCCTTTTCATAAAAGGGCAGGTGTCGGTATTCTTATAGCCAACGAGCAATACCGCAGAAAAGGTCATGCTACAATGGCCCTTAAATGCCTGATTGATTATTGTTTCAGTACCCTGCTGCTCCACCAGCTGCACTGTAGCATCCTGTCCAATAACAGAGAAAGCATTGACCTGTTTAAAAAAGTCGGTTTTATCCAGTCCGGTATAAAAAAGGAATGGATCAGGAGTCCGGACGGTTATATGGATGAATATATATTCCAGATGATTAATCCTGATGCTTAATGTCACTG
>CAZCQC010000261.1:0-5582 GCA_964500155.1 uncultured Rikenellaceae bacterium
CTGGCAGGATAAATCCCTTTCCTGATCATCTTCTTAATACTCTCGACAACAAATGGTTTGTCTTCACGGTAAGTAACACCGAACCATCTTTCATTACTCATAAGGATCTGAATTGTAATTTCACCGTTCTTGACAAATTTATCTACCGAAGTCGGAATATCAAGCTCCGATTTCAAATCCATTCCGTACTTATTTATGAAATTACGAAATTCTTTACCCAGAAAATCATAGCAAGATGGTTTAAATCCCCATAAATTCATCGAAACTATCTCATTACCTGTAAAATGCAGTGTTTTGCCATCTGGTCCGGGTGCAATAGCTCCCTCCTTTGTTTTTTCAATCTGGCGTGTCTCAACGATATCCCTGAGGAATCCGTCTTCGCCAGCCTGACAAACGCCACGGTTTACGTGACCATGTTCCGACAGGGTATTACCTAATTTGTAACCAACAATACAAAAGTTATCAGGCTTTTTGTCATTTACAAGAAAATCCCTGAGTATCTTAAATGATTCAACACCATAATAGTCATCAGCATTTATAACTCCAAAGGGTTCTTTTATCTTATCCTTAGTTACAAGGATTGCATGGCTTGTGCCCCATGGCTTTGAACGATCGGGAGCAACACGGACTCCTTCCGGGAGATTTGTGATTTCCTGAAAAACATAATCCACCTCAATCTTCCCCTGAAGCCTCTCAACGAACCTTTCCCTGACCTGTTCTTCTATATCCCTCCGGATCACAAAGACAATCTTACCAAAGCCAGCACGGATAGCATCATAAATGGAATAATCAATTATTGTTTCACCTGAAGGACCAACTTCGTCAAGCTGTTTATTTCCTCCATAACGGGTGCCCATTCCGGCAGCCAAAACTAAAAGCGTCGGTTTCATAAGATAAAATTTTTAGATACACAATTATACAGAAAATATTGTTACTTTTATTAATCTGATTATTTTTTGTAGATGGAGTATAAGCTTGAGATTTGTGTTGATAGTGTTGAATCTGCAATCAATGCACAATCTGCCGGAGCGGACCGGGTTGAATTTTGTGATAATCTCATTGAAGGGGGTACAACTCCGGGGTATGGATCAATTATCTCAGCAAGAAATAATCTCAATATTAAACTACATGTAATTATCAGACCCAGAGGTGGAGATTTCTTCTATTCCGATCTGGAATATGATATTATGAGAAGGGATATTGAGATTTGCGGTGAATCGGGAGTTGATGGAATAGTAGCGGGGATTTTACTTCCGGGAGGGAATATAGATATTGACAGGACCGGAAAACTTTTTGAATTTGCTTATCCTATGTCAACTACATTCCACAGAGCATTTGATATGTGCGGCGATCCGGTCCAGGGACTTGAAGACGTAATTGCAACGACCGCTTCCCGACTTCTCACTTCAGGTTTAAAAAACAAAGCCCAGGACGGCATTGAGTTGTTAAGACAGCTTGTAATTCAGGCTGGTGACAGAATAATAATTATGCCCGGAGGCGGTATCGATGAAACCAACACTGCCTTGATAATAACCGCAACAAAGGCGAAGGAGATCCATCTTACAGGAAGGAAAATCATTGACAGTGAAATGATCTTCAGAAGACAGGGGATAAACATGGGAGGTATTAAGGGGGTTCCCGAATTCTCCAGGAAGGTTGCCGATCCCGAAAGAATAAAAAAAATCATCGATGTCCTCAAAATGATCTGATTACACTTTGAAATTTTCTCTGTCTTGTTACCTTTGCACTTCCGTATTTCTTAAAAAAATAATAATTAAAAATAGTATCCCTTATGAAAAGACTATTTACAGCACTCTTCGCTATTGTTATTACAGGAATGTTTACAGGACAGAATGCCATGGCCTGCACAAATTTTCTGGTTACAAGAGGAGCATCGAAGACCGGTTCGGTGATGATAACCTATTCAGCCGACTCTCATGTTCTATATGGTGAATTATATTTTTGGCCTTCCCGCGATTACCCTGATGGAGCCTGGCTTGATGTATATGAGTGGGATACAGGCAAATATATGGGAAAAATCAGACAGATACGTCATACTTATTCGGTTGTGGGCAACATGAATGAACATCAGCTATCAATAGGTGAAACAACCTATGGCGGTGTAGAGGGACTGGTAGATCCCGATGCCATCATCGATTATGGAAGCCTTATTTACATAACCCTACAGAGAGCAAAAAATGCCAGGGAGGCCATAAAGGTGATGTCAGAGCTGGTAGCAGAATATGGATATGCTAGCTCAGGAGAATCGTTCTCAATAGCCGACCCGAATGAGGCATGGATTTTTGAAATAATCGGAAAAGGAAAGGGTAATAAAGGAGCAGTATGGGTCGCACGCCTTATTCCCGACGGATATGTTTCCGGACACGCCAACCAGGCAAGGATACAGACTTTTCCTCTGGCTACCGGAAAGAAAACCAGCAATGCTCTTACATCAAAGGACCTGGGCAGAATATTTGATCCTGCAGTCGAATGCGTTTATGCTCACGATGTAATTGCATTCGCCAGAACCATGAAGAATCCATACACAGGTACCGATCAACAATTCAGCTTTTCTGATACATATAATCCGATAACTTTCGAGGGTGCAAGATTTTGTGAAATGCGTGTATGGTCCTTTTTCAGATCTGTAAATAGTGGGATGGATCAATATAGAAATTATGTTTCAGGGCATGATCTCAGCAAGAGAATGCCTCTGTGGATCAAACCCGACAGCAAGATTTCGAACAACGACCTTATGAACTTTATGCGTGATCATCTTGAAGGAACAGAATTCGACATGAGGAAGGATATCGGAGCCGGACCTTTTGGTTCCCCTTACCGCTGGCGTCCGCTTACATGGAAAGTCACTGGCGATCCAAATGCCCCTTCATATTGTAACGAAAGAGCGACAGGAACCCAGCAGACAGGCTTTGTTTTTGTTGCAGAATCCAGAAACTGGCTTCCTGATCCTGTCGGCGGGATCTTCTGGTTCGGGGTTGATGATGCTGCTACAACCGTTTTCAATCCTATGTACTGCGGGATTACTGATATCCCTGAATGTTTTAAGGTGGGGAATGGTAATATGGTGACCTACTCTTCCACTTCTGCCTTCTGGGTGTTCAACCAGGTTGCAAATATGTGCTATTCAAGATATGACATGATGAGTGCCGATGCAATAAAACTGCAGAAGGAACTCGAGGGTAAGTATATAGCCGAAACCACGACAATTGACGAAGCTGCAAAGAAGCTGTATGAAAATGATGTCTGGAAGGCCAGGGATTATCTGACAAAATATTCTCTTACAACAGCTCAGAGCACTTTTAGTCAGTGGAAAAAGCTAAGTGAGTATCTTCTTGTCAAGTATATCGACGGGAATATTAAGAATGAAAAAGAGGGTAAATTTGTCACAAATGAAAATGGTTATCCTGCAGGTCCCAAACAGCCCGGGTATGACGACAAATGGAAAAAATCGGTGATACAGGACACAGGAAATAAATTACTTGTTCCTGCAGGCAGTGTTCATTAGAAATTGAAGCGGTACGGCTTTATTTAAAATATTGAATTGCACTATTGACGAATAAAAAATATTATTGTATCTTTGCCCCCTGTTTTAAAAGATCATATTAAGAAAACAAAACTGTTTGTGAAATGAATTTAATGGATGTTGTTGATAAGGAATTGGCAGTAACCAATGAGTATCCAAAATTTATTGCCGGAGATACTGTTACTGTTCATTATAAGATTAAGGAAGGGAACAAGGAAAGAATTCAGCAGTTCCGGGGCGTCGTAATGCAAAGGAATGGCAGCGGTAATACTGAGACTTTCACAGTAAGAAAGATGTCGGGCAATATTGGTGTTGAAAGGATTTTCCCGCTGGCATCGCCGTCAATTGACAAAATTGAGGTTAATAAGCATGGAAAAGTACGCAGGGCAAAAATCTTTTACCTCCGTGACCTTACAGGTAAAAAAGCACGTATTCGCGAAAAGAAATTCTGATATCATCAGTCAGAAAAAAAGGCTGTTCGAAATGAACAGCCTTTTTTAGTTTTTATTTTTCAATCTTATTCAGTAGTTCTTCCTTTTTTGCTTTAGCTTCTTCAACTAATTTATTTGCCTTTGAATCTGCTTCCTGTTCCAGCTGGTTAGCTTTCTTATCAGCTTCTTTCCTGACAGAATCTGCAGCTTTCTGTGCCGCCATTTTGGCAATAGGACCCTTTGTTTCAGCTTCCTTTATCAGTCTTTGTGATTGAATATCAGCTTCCTGACGTATTTTTGCTGCCGCTTTAGCGGCTTCATCCCTGAGTTGCTGGCCTCTTACTTCTGCTTCCTGAATTACTTTATCACCCTGGATTTCTGCCTCATTTCTGACTTTTTCTCTGGCCTGATCAATTTTTTCCCCGACCACCTCTTTTACTGTTTCCTTTGCAGTCTCTCTGATCCCCCTTGAGCTGTCCGATGAAGCGTTCCCGAAGATCGGTGTGACCACAGGTTTCAGGAAAGTTCCTGTTACTTTTACATTTACTTTTATTAGATCAGAGGGTTTAAAAGCTATCCCAAAGGCTGCAGCCTGAGCCGAAAGATTATCAATGAGTGAATTAACTGAGCTGCCCAGGTCGGATCTTGGTATTTCCGTCTTTATAGCATAATTTATTGTCTGGTCTATACCCTGATCGCCGCTGATGTTCATTTTTATATTACCGACCTTAGTATTGAACGGGCTCACATAAATTCTTCCATTGTTTACCTTAAAGCTCACATTTATATCCCTGAAAGTATTACTGTATTTGCTTCCTAATTTGAGTACTTCCTTCATATTGTTATATACTGCAGATTCGAGAAGGGTCACTTCATCCGATTCAAGTTTTCCCCCTCCGTTAATGGAGGATATCAGCGGCATAAAATCCCTGCCAAGCAAGCTACTGTAGTTCAACCTTACCCCAACCCTACCGGTAATACCTTTAGCAGTCGGGGCAAGCATTTGAATAGTGTTAAAAGTGTTAAAAGCATCTTTAATGCCCAGATCCAGAATATTCAGATCAGCTTTCACGAATGGCTTCAGAGTGTCGCGTGTGTCATAATCGGCATTCATTGCAATTCTGCCTCCGAGAAGATCCATACCGGTTTCTCTTATGCTTAATACCCCATCCCTGACTAAAACATGTCCTTTTACATTCTGTACTTTGATTTTATTATAGACAAACTGATCGATAACAGCGTCAAAATCAAGATTAATATTTTCAGGAACCTTAATAACTGCCAACGAAGAAGTGTCAGCCGAAGTTGTATCGGTGGCAATTTCTGACATGATATCGGTAAGATCAACAAGATTTGAATGAAGAGAGAGCCTTCCTTTTATAATATCATCTTTGATTACATATGGAATGTAATTCTCAAGTCTCCCGGTCAAATTGAAATCGCTGTTCCCTCCTACATTTAGTACAGCACTATTAAGTTCTGCAAATGCCGGTGTAAATCCGAAGTCGGCTTTACCGATCTCAACAGCCGGGTATCCCTTCATTGAAACCAACATATCGCTGATATTAAGGTTCCCTGAAGCTTTAAACAGATCGTACTGAGACTTC
>CAZCQC010000262.1:0-8874 GCA_964500155.1 uncultured Rikenellaceae bacterium
CTGAACCAATTGCCAGTACCATTAACTCAGGTTTAACAGCATTGCCGGTAACCATCGGGAGGACTATTCCGGCTGTTGTAATACCTGCCACCGTGGCTGATCCAACACAAAAGCGGAGAATAGTTGCGATGAGCCATCCAAGGAACAGAGGAGAAAGAGTTGACTTGCTCAGTAATTCACCGATGTAAGTGCTCACCCCGCTATCGACCAGAACCTGTTTTAAAGCACCCGCACCGGCGATAAGAAGCATTATAGTTGTGATACTTATAACAGAATGAGTCAGGGAATTCATAATGTCCGGCATTTTACTTCCCCTTGCCAGTCCAAGCGTAAATACTGCAAATAAGACAGATAACATCATTGCAATAACCGGATTTCCAACATAACCAAGCATCTTTCTGATTGCATTATCCTCATTAAGTATGAATCCTGCAATGGTTGAAACTCCTATTAGAATCACTGGTAAAAGCGCAGAGAAAAAGCTTATCCAGAAACCAGGTAATTCTTCTTCTTTTAATGGCTTCTGACTTACAAATTCCTTAAGAGGCTTAGCATCGATCTTACTCAGAGCCCGCGATAATATTGGTCCTGAAATAATTATTGCAGGAATTGCAACGATTATTCCATAGACCATTGTTTTCCCCAGATCAGCGTTAAACATTGCTGTAATAGCCGTTGGTGCGGGATGAGGAGGCAGGTAACCATGCGTCACGGAAAGAGCGGCTAGCATTGGCAATCCGACATAAAGCAATCGAAGACCGGTTGAAGCTGCTATAGTAAAAATAAGGGGGATCATAACGAAAAATCCGACATCATAAAACAAAGAAATACCGACGACAAAACCAGTAAGCATCAGTGCTAATTGAATATTTTTTACACCAAAGGATTTCACGAGCTGTGAAGTTATTTTCTGTGCCGCTCCGCTTTCTGAAACCAATTTACCCAACATGGCACCAAAACACAGGATCATAACAATAAAACCCATTGTATTGCCAATTCCATTTTCGATTGAAACAACTGCCTTGTCAATTGACATCCCTTCTGCCAGAGCAACAGCAAGAGAAACAATCACAAACGATAGAAATGAATTAAATTTCAATCCAAGGATCAGAAATAAAAGCAGGCAAATTCCTAAAAGAACAATTATGAGTGACATAGATTTTCGGTTTTAAATTTAGGTTATGGTACGGGATACGGGGGATGTATTTCCTTGTCTATCATCATTTAATTTATTATCCTCCTCTTCCATCAAATCCCGGTTCAGGTTTTAAAGGAATTTTTATTGCGATATTATCCCGGGTTGAACGATAAATCGCTGTGAAGAGTTCTACAGTTTTACGTCCTGCTTCACCTGTTACAAGAGGATCAGAATCATTTTTTAAAGCGCTTATAAAATTTTCGATCTGGCATTGCATATAGTAAACCGTCGGATCATACTTATTGAATATTTCAGTATCTTCTTCTACCCATCTCTTAAGCATCTTCTCTTCTCCCGGAATTGTCCACAGGTCATTTACCGGCGGCTCTGCAACACCCGTCATACCTGCAATAAACATTGCCCCACCGTCAGTCTGTACACCTACCGAAGCTCCGTTTTCACCATGAATATGAACTTTACCGAAAATACCTGGTTTCTGGGAATTACTGACAAGGATATTTCCTATTGCTCCACTTTTGAATTTTACTATTGCCAAGGCTGTATCATCAACTTCGATATAAGGGTGGTTAAGATTCTTCCAGATACCGTAGACTTCATCAATATCTCCCATGAACCATAGCATAAGATCGAGCTGATGGGGTGACTGATTGACCAGAACTCCTCCCCCTTCCATTTTCCAGGTTCCCCTCCAGGCATCTGAGTCATAATATGCCTTGTCTCTCCATCCCAGCATGGTTATTGTTGCAAGTACCGGCTTTCCGATCTTTCCACTGTCGATAGCTTCCCTGACTCTCATAACAGGCGAATACCATCTGCGCTGGCTAATTACTCCGAGTTTCGCATGCCTTGCTTTGCAGGCATTTATTATCGCATCGCAATCGCGGATATCAGAGGCTAATGGTTTTTCAACCAGCACATTGGCACCGGCTTCGGCAGCTTCTACAGCAGGTTGCTTATGAAAAGGATGGGGGGTGCATACGATAACCAGATCAGTCTCATTTTCAAGAACCATCGAAGTAATTTCAGAATATGAACGTGTTTTGTAAATTGATGCAAAATTCTTTGCTGTCTCAGGGCTTCTGCTCCAGACACCTGCGAGACGGGCATTCGGTATATTCAGAATAGCTTTTGCATGAAGATGAGCTACTTTACCGCATCCTGCAATTGAAATATTATAGATCCTTTCAGGTTTCATCATAATCAATTAAGGGACCAGGATTACTTTTTTAAGATTTCCCTCTTTATTATATAGTCTTCTGAACCACTCTGCTCCTTCGGCAAGAGGAGCTATTGATGAAATCTGGTCATCAACAATCAGTCTTTTTGTTTCAAGTAATTTAAGAATGACTTCATATTCACCCCTTATGGCACAGCTTCCCAGTATTTTCAATTCCCCGGTCACAACCCGCTGAAGCGGCAACTCGATGAATTTTGAAGTATTGCCAATCAGAACCACCGTTCCTCCCTTTCTGGTGACTTCAATAGCGGTATTAACAGTTTCATTTTTGCCGACAGCTTCAAAAGAGATATCAGCACCCCGTGAATTTGTCAGAACTTTTATTTTCTCGCCGGGATTTCCTTGTGATGGATCAAGAGTTTCATCTGCTCCGCATTGTTTTGCCCCGCTCAGTTTGTCAGGATCATTGTCGATTGCTATTATCATTCCTGCTCCTGCGATCTTCAGAAGCTTTAGCACAAAAATTCCGATCATGCCTGCTCCTGTGACAACACAATTATCACCTGCCTTCATTTGTGAAACATTTACCGAATGAAGAGCAACGGCAGCAGCCTCAACCATTGCGGCCTGTTCAAAGGTTACCGAACCGGGGATCCTGTAAAGGATATGCTGGGGTACAGAAAGCAACTCAGCAAAAGCTCCATTCCGTTTGTAATCACCCGGTGACACTCCAAGCACTTCCCTGTTGTCGCTCAAGTTGTACCTTCCCTCAAGAGTAAACCAGTCGTCAAGTGGATAAACTGTCGAGTCGAATGTAACCCTGTCGCCCACATGCCAATTTTTAACAGCTGAACCTGTTGCTTCAATAACTCCTGAAGCCTCATGGCCCATAATAAGGGGCGGGATCCTCCTTCCGGTGCTGCCGTCAAGTCCATGGACATCCGACCCGCATATCCCGCAAGCTTTAATCCTTACAAGAACTTCATCCTGCCTGATATCAGGGTCAGGAACATCTTTGTAAACAAGTTTATTATATTCCTCAAGTACAAGGGCTTTCATTATGAAAGACTATCATTATTAAATTAAAACTATTATAGTGCGCCAAACAAATATAATATAAACGGCCGACAGTTCATTCCACCAGAATAACTACCATGTCCATAACATTGGTAAAGGTTGGGCCAGTAATTATGAGGCCGCCAACACGTTTAAAAAAACCATGAGAATTGAACCCGGAAAGATAATTTACAGGATCTTCATTCAATGAAATTGCATTGCTCATTGTTTCCGAATCGGCAACGGCTCCTGCAGCATCCGTAGGTCCGTCTGTTCCGTCAGTACCTGCCGAAAGCAGAGTGATTCCAGGGGTATTTCTAAGCCTTATCGCAGCTGAAAGTGCCAGGTGCTGATTCCTGCCTCCATATCCGTTTCCGCTTACTTTTATGGTAGTCTCACCACCATATAAAAGACAGGCAGGCTTCTTTATTTCCTTATTGTTCTTAAAGGATACTGCCATATTTAGAACAGATTCACATACACTCTCAACATCACCATTAAGTTCGGCATCAATTATATACGTTTTATAGCCATGGCTGACTGCTTCATCCTTCGAAGCCTTTAAAGCTATCAGATTTGTACCTGCAAGAATATTAAAAGCACCTTCAAACAAAGGATCACCTGGTTTAGGTGTTTCGGGATAAGTTCCATTCAATCCGTCCCGGAGGTAGTTCAACAATCCTGAAGTAATGTCGGCTGTCAGATTATATTTTTCGATAACTTTTAGAGCATCACCGAAGGTTGATGAATCCGGTACAGTTGGACCGGAACCTATAACTTCAAGAGGATTGCCTGTTACATCCGAAAGAATTATGGAAATAAGGCTTGCCGGTCGTATAATCCTGGCAAGCTGTCCTCCTTTTATGCGGGAAAGATGTTTTCTGACACAGTTTATTTCTTGTATACTCGCACCGCATCTTATCAGGAGATTATTCATAATATAAAGCTCCTCAGGCAAAATGCCCGGCGGAAGGTCGGCAAGCAAGGCAGATGCGCCACCGGATATAAGACAGATCACAAGGTCATTTTCGGATGCCCGGGATGAAATAGCGACTAACTCTTCAGTTGCCCGGAATCCACTGGCATCCGGAACTGGATGACCTGCTTCGCTGACTTTAATTCTTTTCAGCTTGCATGAATATCCATATTTAACGACAATATGTCCGCCAGTTATCCTGGGTCCGAGTATAGTTTCAACATAATGACCCATCGCAGCACTTGCTTTACCGGCTCCTATTACATAGATATTCTTAATGTTGTCAAGCGGAACTTTATTATCACCGATAATAAGCATAGTTCCTTCGAGCTTCATAATACCTGTTATAAGCTTTTCGGGAAGAACGCTTCTGACTCCTGCCATAAAAATCTTTTCAGCAATTTCACGGTTATTCATGATACGTTTTATTGCAAATTCTCTATTTAATAAATCCGCCCTTAAATCCCCGCCAGCTGGTGTGGACTTTATAAACCCCCTTTAGGGGGAAGGGGGCATTACAAAACAAACAACGAAAACGCCCAAACACACAAAAAAACGGTTATTCCCATAACAATTGTTGATGTGGTGTACACTTTCAATGTGTCATTTACTTTAATTTCACCGAAGTTTGTCACAACCCAGAAATATGAGTCATTTGCATGGGATGCAATCATTGAACCGGAACCCATTGCCAGCATCACGAGTAATTTCCCCCATTCGCTGCCCAGACCAAGCATGGTCAGCATCGGCGCCACGAAGGAGGCAGTGGTGATAATCGCCACCGTTGATGATCCCTGAGCTGTTTTCATGACAATTGCTATCAGAAATGGAACCAGAAGTCCGATGCTTGTTCCTGTCAGTGATTTCCCCAGTATTTCTCCTATACCTGTTGATTTAATAACCATCCCGAACATACCTCCTGCTGCGGTGATTATTAATATTGGACCGGCTTTAATAATTGCATCGGTAAAGATGGAATTCATTTCGGTGACAGTCTTCTTTTTCAGTAAAAGAAGGGAAAGAAGTACGCCAATAAATAATGCGATTACCGGCTCGCCGGGAAAATAAAATATTTCAGATACAAGGCTTTCGCCGGTCTTATCGATTAGCCCGGCAAGCGATTTAATTGTAATAAGCAGAAGGGGGGTGACAATAGGAAGAAAAGAAAGAAAAACAGGTGGCAGGGCTTCAGCTGGCAGATTTTCATACGGTCCGTTTTGCACAGGAGGAGTGATGATGTTCCTCTTTGAGATCCATCTGCTCCAGAAGAATGCTGCGACGGCGCCAGGGATTGCAAACAGCATACCGAGCATTATCAGATATCCGATATTCGCATCCAGTATCCCTGCAGCTGCCAAAGCCCCCGGATGTGGAGGAATAAGACAATGAACCGAATAAAGGGAGCATGCAAGAACAGTGGCCAAAAATGGCATGGCAATCCCGGACTTCCGGCTGAAGGCTTTTGAAAGTCCGCTGAGAATTATAAATCCTGAATCGCAAAAAATAGGCAACCCGGTTATAAATCCTGTTATACCCAGTGCTGCGGCGCTTCTTTTTTCTCCTGTTTTTGAGAGTATAAAGGCAGCTATGCTTTTGGTGCCGCCTGTCCTGTCGAGGGCAATGCCTATCATAGCACCCAGAATGATCAGGAAGCCGATTGATGCCATTGTACTTCCAAATCCGTCTTTGATAGTTTTTATTATTGTACCGGCAGGAAGTGTCGCAAATGCAAGAAACAGGGAAACGATGAAGAGAGAAATGAAGGCATGTATTTTAAATCTGGTGGTGAGAATAATTATCAGGATTATGCTTATCAGAACCAGGAGGGAAATTACAGCAGCATTCATGTCGGGAGAAACAAATTAATAATCCAAATGGATTTCGCTTACTGATTTTATTGCCCTGTCGGAAAAGAAATCACCGGCCGGGAAGATTCGAAACAGCCCGCCGTCCTCATCCGGTCCGGTCTTTACAAGTAAAAATTCCTGCTGATCATTCCTGTTGAAAATCTCAGAGCAGGAGAAAGCCGCCCTATATCCATCTGCAGCGGAGATACACATTATGCCTCTCTTTAGAATTTCGCGTGAAACAGGATAGTTTTCTGCAACTGCATCTTTCAGCATTAATCCTTTAAAAGGTTCTGTACTGTGAATGCCCCTTCCCCTCCCGTAAAATATTGCATTATAGGTCACTCCTGCAGAATTAGCAGGATAATTTTCAAAAATGCTCTTGAGTACGTTTTTGTCGAACAGTCTGATCTGTTTTGAAAACATCGGGGTTAAGCCTTTTATTACTTTGAATGATTTTGGAAATGATCTGATTGTAATTTTTACCGGTGATGAAATATTCCTTTCCGTAATCAGATCATTGCCTGCCACAATTTTGCTTTCTACAGGAAGATCCCATAAATCCTTTGTCTTTGACGGCACAATTCTGGAAACACCATCTGCTATTAAAATCCGGTGCAGGTTGTTTGGATAATAAATCTCTCCCCAGCTGAAAACAACTTTCTCCCCTTTCTCATTCTCAATCTCAATATACAGATCGATTATTGGATTGAATTCTTCAGCATTGGCTTTTTTCAGGATCCGTTTCTCAAGAATATCAAAAAGAGAATATCCATCATATCTGTAAGCACCGACAAATTTATCTGATCCGGCGGAGTCGAGAAGTGTCTCCTTTACAATTACTGAATGCTTTTTCAGTGATGAAAAATCAACTTTCCCGGGATTAGCAATTTCTCCTTCAACTGTTAATTCTTTAACAATCAACGGATAGGTTACGGTATTGTCGTAAAAATTATTTGTCATTTCGGTTGAGTCGATAAACTGGAGTGAGGAATTATCTGATAATGTGGGTGATGGGGTTTGGGTGCAGGAAGCTATTAAAAGAAAAACTGCAGGGATTAGGAAATTTTTTATCATAATTAATTAAGCATTATTTTGTTTTAGTTACATCCCCCAACTCCCTTCAAAGGGGGAATTATTCAGCCGAAGAACAGGTATGCTATAAGTATCGCGGCGGTAAAGCCGACCAGGTCGGCAAGAAGTCCACAGCCTATTGCATATCTTGTATTTTTGATGCCGACCGACCCAAAATATACAGCTATAATGTAAAATGTAGTGTCGGTTGTTCCCTGCATGGTACATGCCAGTCTGCCAACAAATGAATCTGCCCCGTAGGTAGTCATGGCATCTACCATCAGACCACGGGCACCGCTGCCGCTGAGAGGCTTCATAAATGCAACAGGCAAAGCTCCTGTGAACCTGGTATCAAAACCCAGCCAGCCAAAAAAGCTTGTGATGCCGGCAATAATAAAATCCATTGCACCAGATGCCCTGAATATTCCTATTGCAACAAGAATGGCAACCAGAAAAGGTATTATCCTGATCGCGATATTAAAACCTTCCTTGGCTCCTTCAATAAAAGCGTCGTAAACATTTACCTTCTTAATGAACGCAAGAACAATAAACAATACGATTACAGAGATAAGGATAAAATTTGCAGCAAATGTCGAAACCATGGATATCTGCTCCTTTGGAAGCTGTATAAAATAAATGATTATCCCTGCGATAATTGCGGTAAGACCTCCAAGGTAAGCTATTACCACCTTATCGAACAGATTTATTTTCTGGATTATAGCAACACTTATCAGGCCTGTCATCAAGGAGCAGAAAGTGGATATCAGGATAGGGATGAAAATATCAGCAGGATTGACAGCACCCAGCTGCATCCTGTAGACTATTACACTTACCGGTATAATTGTCAGCCCTGCAGCGTTAAGGACAAGGAACATAATCTGTGCATCGGAAGCTCTCTCCTTTGTTGGATTTGCTTCCTGCATCTCCTTCATAGCTTTAAGTCCAACCGGAGTTGCTGCATTATCCAGGTTCAGCATGTTTGCGGCGATATTAAGCATTATAGAGCCATATGCAGGATGGCCTTTGGGCAGGCCCGGAAAAAGCTTCTCGAACAGCGGCCCTATTGCCCGGCCAAGCATATTTACTATACCTCCCTTTTCCCCGACTTTCAATAGACCCATCCAGAGAGTAAGTGCTCCGGTAAGACCAAGGGAAATTTCAAAACCTGTTTTTGCATTCGAAAATACCGAGTTTACCAGATCATTAAAGATCTGGGTATTACCAGCAAATAAAAGCTGTCCGAGTGCAACAATGAATCCGACAAGGAAGAATGCAATCCAGATATAGTTAAGGGCCATTTTGATTGTCTGTTTGGCGAAGATAAAGATTTAAAAAGATAAAAGATAAAAGGAAAAAGATAAAAGTAAATAAAGTCTTACAGGTCTTACAGGTCTTGCATGACTTGCACGACTTGCACGACTTGCATGACTTGCACGACTTGCACGACTTGCACGACTTGCATGACCTGCATGACTTGCATGACTTGCACGACTTGCATGACTTGCACGACTTGCACGACTTGCACGACTTGCATGACTTGCACGACTTGCACGACTTGCATGACTTGCACGACTTGCACGACAAT
>CAZCQC010000263.1:0-3538 GCA_964500155.1 uncultured Rikenellaceae bacterium
TGCCGCCCGGAGCTTTTCCAATCCTGTGAGTCCATCAACAACGGCCACTCTGATTTCATTTTCACCAACCTGTATTGAACAATCCCTGAATGTCCCTGACAGATGTAACTTCTTAAACAGCTGTTTGTCAATTTCCTTGCCGGTTGTTTTGTAAAACAGCAACCGGATGACGGATTCAGCCAGTCCGCCTGAAACTTCAGCCAGCACTGCTGAGGAGCTTCTTCCGCTTAAGGGTTCATCAGCCGGTTCTTTCTCTGTATTTGTAAAATCAATACCATTCAGCCTTATCAGGCGTGCAAGTTCCCTGACTGTCATTACCGAATCGACGTCGCTTATGCCCTTTCTCATCATACCATCGCGTCTCGCTTCATATTTCATTGCCATACAAGGCGTTACTGAAACAGAAAAGATATGCTCCGGCTGAATTCCAAGCTGGCCGGCTATCACTGTTTTGATAAGTATTCCGGTGATCTGCTGTGGTGATTTGACAGTTGAAAGCTGAGGAATAAGTGATGGAATGAACTGCTCGGCATATTTCACCCAGGCCGGACAGGCAGAAACATATAAGGGGCTATCCAGCTTCTTTTCTGTTTTTTCAAGAAGGCTGTTAACTAATTCTGTAACGCAAACATCGGTTCCTGTTCCTGTTGTATAGATCTTATCGAAACCTATTTTCCGGAGTATAGCGTTAAGGTTTTTGTCAAAGTCCCTGCTGTTCTTAATTCCAAGTTCCTCGGCAATACCCGATGCTACAGCCGGAGAATACTGGATAGCCTTTATAATATCCGGCTTGTTGAGATATTCCTGAACCTCGGTAATATTATGCTTTTCATGAAGAGCACCGGTCGGGCAGACGAGCACGCACTGGCCGCAATGGATACAGCTTGAAAAGTTAAAGTCCCTGTCCATAGCAGCTCCAATGTGGGTCTGTCTTCCACGGTTAATAAAATCGAGCGAAGTGGCAGTGATCAGCTCTTCGCATACCCTTACGCACCTTCCGCAAAGAATACATTTTGCAAGTTCTCTCACAATGGCAGGACTTGACTGGTCAAGGCGCTGCTTAATTTTCTTTCCTTTAATCCTTCTCTCCCTTATATTAAGCTCTTCCGAAAGTTTTTGCAGTTCGCAATTAAGATTCCTGTCGCAATAAAGGCAATCGTCGGGATGGTTTGAAAGCAGAAGCTCCACGATTGTTTTTCTGGCAGTGATCACCCTGGGAGAGTGAGTTCTTATCTTCATCCATTCCTCAACAGGTTGCGAACAGGCGGTAACAAGTCTTTCCCGGCCTTCAACCTCAACGACACACATCCTGCAGGCTCCTGTAGGAGTAAATTCCTTCATCCTGCAAAGCGTGGGAATAATAATACCATTGCGGTTAAGAGCAGAAAGGATAGTCTCTCCCTTTTCGGCTTTGATCTTCTTATTATTTACCTGGATCGTGAAAAGCATTTTATTGTTGCTTGTTGCTTGTTGCTTGTTTCTACCCACCCCCAACCCCCTAAAGGAGGCTTTTATTATTTACAATTTTAAGTCCCCGCCAACTGGCGGGGATTTAGGGGTTGTTATTTTACTTTACAATTACTGCGCTGAATTTACAAACGTCATAACAAATACCGCAACCGATACATTTATCTTCCACAATAAAGAACGGCTGGAGGCGTGTTCCGTAAATTGCGTTTACAGGGCACTTCCCGGCACAAACTGTGCAACCGGTACATTTTTCCACATTGATAGTAAAAGTACGCAATCCCCTGCAGACGTTTGCCCGGCATTTCCTGTCGAAAATATGTTCCTCGAACTCCTCCCTGAAATTCCTGAGTGCACTTACAAACGGATTTGGGGCTGTTTGTCCCAGTCCGCACAGTGAAGTGTCTTTCATTACTGCAGAAATTGTCTCGAGCTGCATCACACCTTTGAACCTCTCAAGTGTTGTACCCGAATCCTCATTTGCAGGTTTCTTAATCACACTTTCGAGGATTTCAAGCATTCTTCCGGTACCTTCCCTGCATGGGATGCATTTTCCGCAGCTTTCCTTACGAATGAATTCCATATAATACCTGACAAGATCGACCATACAGGATGTTTCGTCGACCACCACGAATCCACCGGCTCCCATTCCGAAACCTTTCTGTTTCATTGCATCAAAATCGACAGGAGTGTCAAGATCATCTGCTGTTATAAAAGATCCGGAAGCACCCCCAAGCTGAATGGCTTTGAATTCCTTTCCATCTTTTATTCCATCGACAATATCCTCCAGAATGGACTTAAGTGTTGTTCCCATCTCCACCTCAACAACACCTGACAACCTTCCGCGGCCTGTAATTGAAAATACCTTTGTGCCCGGACTGGTTTCGGTCCCGATGCTTCTGAACCACTCAGGGCCATTCTGCATTATCATCGGGACATTCATTATTGTTTCAACATTATTGATTACCGTAGGCTTGCCCGAAAGTCCGTGGGTTGTGGGATAGGGTGGTTTCAGTTGTGGCATTCCCCGTTTTCCCTCAAGGCTGTTTATAAGGGCAGTCTCTTCGCCACATACAAAAGCTCCGGGTTCAATTTTTACAGTAACCTCGAGATTATACCCGCTCGAATATATATTATGTCCGATTATACCGTACTCCCTTGCCTGGTCTATTGCATTCTGCACCCTGTTACGGGCATGGCCGGAACCTGCCTTAAGATACAATATGGCGTTTGAAGCCCCTATTGCATAGGCGGCAATAGCCATCCCTTCAATAAGGCGGTGAGGATCACTCTCGAGAATAGTTTTGTCGCTGAATGAACCGGGATCACTTTCCTTGGCATTGCAAATAAGATACCTGGCATTGGCAGATGTTTTCAGAGCCTGTTTCCATTTCAGACCGGTCGGATATCCTCCTCCGCTCCTGCCGCGAAGGCCGCTGCGCTCAATAATGTCACATACCTCATCATAAGTATAATGCCGGATAGTTTTTATATATGTACGATAACCTCCCCTGGCAATATACTCCTCAATGCTTTCAGGGTCATAGCAACCGCAGTTCCCCAGAATTACCCTTTTCTGACGGGCAAAAAATGGCAGATTGTCAATAAATGAAATGCCGGGCCACAATTCAAATCCTTTCGATCCTGCCTGGCCTAAAAGATCATCTTCATTAATATCGTTATGAAAGACGCCGTTAAGTAACGGTTCAACTTTTTCTTCAGTAATGTTTCTGAAAAAAAGCTTGTTCTTTCCAGGCATCTGAATGCAAACTACCGGTTCAAAGTTTGCAGGACCTGTACAACCGACTCTGACAACAAGGGATCCGGGATTATTTTCTTCAACATAAGATATAAGAGCATTGTATGTTTTGTCGGAACCTGCAATAATACTGCCTGTATTTGAAGAGACATGGATAACGGGTACATCTGTCCTGTCGCGGCGTACCTGCTGCAATACCTTTTCAGTTTCAGGCGAAAGGGTATCGGATTCAAATAACAGTACCTTTTCTTTAAGGAATGTCTTCAAATCTTCCATTTAGTCATTATCAATTATATACTTAAGCTTTTTAAT
>CAZCQC010000264.1:0-6894 GCA_964500155.1 uncultured Rikenellaceae bacterium
GGTGAAATATTATGCTCTTCGCCAAGCATTTCATCATTGATCCACTTCAGCAATCCGCCCCAGTACTTTTTCCCGACAAGTATAATTGGAAATTTTCCGATCTTTCTTGTCTGGATCAGTGTAATTGCCTCAAAAAGTTCATCGAAAGTGCCAAATCCACCGGGTAGTACAATAAACCCCTGTGCATATTTCATGAACATTACTTTCCTGATGAAAAAATGATCGAAAGTAATAAGCTTGTCGGAATCAATGAATGGGTTCGGGCGTTGTTCAAAAGGAAGATCAATATTTATACCGACCGATTTCCCATTCCCTTTCTTCGCTCCTTTATTTGCCGCTTCCATTATTCCGGGTCCCCCGCCGGTTATGACTCCGTATCCATTCTCGGTCAGCTTATAAGCTATATCCTCAGCCAACCGGTAGTATTTGTCATTGTAATGTGTCCTTGCTGATCCGAAAATTGAGACGCATGGCCCAATTCTGGCCAGCTTTTCAAATCCTTCCATGAGTTCAGAAATGATCTTGAACACCCGCCAGGAATCGGTTGTATGAATCTCGTGCCAGTTCTTCTGTTCAAAAGCATCCTTAATAAGATCTACCGGTTTATCAGCCTTCATACCATAAGATTTAGTGAGTCAAATATATACAAATTCTATGCCTTAAGCTCAGGTTCAAGAAATATTCCGGTATAGCTTTCCCGGCATTTCACGAGTTTTTCAGGTGTTCCTGAAAATATAACATCACCCCCTGCTTTTCCCCCATCCTTTCCAAGATCTACAATATAATCAGCCATTTTGATTACATCGATATTATGTTCAATAACAATAACTGTATTACCCCTTTCGACAAGCTTGTCAAGCACCTCAAGAAGCACCCTGACATCCTCAAAATGTAATCCTGTTGTCGGTTCATCAAGGATATATAGCGTTTTTCCGGTATCACGGCGGGCTAATTCCGTTGCCAGCTTAATACGCTGAGCTTCGCCACCTGAGAGTGTTGTTGATTGCTGCCCAAGTTTTATATATCCAAGCCCGACATCCTGAAGAGTTTTAATTTTATTGTAAATTGAAGGGACATTCGCAAAGAAATCGACTGCAATATTTACTGTCATCTCAAGCACATCACTGATCGACTGTCCCTTATACTTAACCTCAAGTGTCTCACGGTTGTACCTTTTTCCATTGCATTCAGTGCAATGGATATATACATCAGGGAGGAAGTTCATCTCGATTGTTTTGACTCCTGCTCCTTCACATCCCTCGCATCTTCCTCCTTTTACATTAAATGAAAACCTGCCGGCACCAAATCCGCGGATCTTTGCTTCAGTTGTCTGTTCGAACAGTTTCCTGATATCCGTGAAGACACCTGTATAGGTTGCTGGATTTGAACGAGGTGTCTTGCCGATAGGGGATTGGCTTACCTCTATTACCTTGTCGAGGTTTTCAGTCCCTGAGATATCCTTGTATGGAAGTGCGGACTTGCCTGAGTTGTGAAATCTCTTTGCCAGGGCAGGATGAAGTGTCTGGTTTATCAACGAAGATTTTCCGCTTCCAGATACTCCTGTAACACAAATGAAAGTTCCAAGAGGCAATACAACGTCAACATTATTAAGGTTATGGCCGGAAGCTCCTGTCATCATAAGGAATTTGCCATTCCCTTTCCTTCTTGTTTCAGGAATATTGAATTTCTTCTTATTATTCAGATAACATGCAGTAAGCGTATTAAAAGATTTAATCTCATCAGGTGTTCCCCAGGCAACTACCTGTCCTCCGTGACGTCCTGCTCCTGGACCCATATCTATTATATGATCCGAAGAAATGATCATCTCCTTGTCGTGTTCTACCACAATGACCGAATTGCCTGAATCCCTTAGCTGTTTAAGTGCTGAAATCAGTCTCCTGTTGTCTCTCTGGTGTAATCCGATACTTGGTTCATCCAGAATGTACAGAACATTGACCAGCCTCGATCCGATCTGAGTTGCAAGTCGTATCCTCTGGCTTTCCCCTCCTGAAAGAGTCCTCGCACCCCTGTTCAGAGAGAGATAGTCAAGCCCCACTTCAACCAAAAATCCTAGTCTGGCCCTGATTTCCTTCAATATTTCAGCACCAATAAGCTTTTGTTTATTTGTCATTCTTTCTTCGATTCTCTCAAGGAATGACGACAGCTCTTTAATATCCATTGCAGAAAGTTCCCCGATATTCCTGTCCCCAATCCTGAAAAAAAGTGATTCCTTTTTAAGCCTTGTTCCGTTGCATTCCGGACAAACATCATATTGCACATACTGATCCCTGATCCTTGTTCCGCTTTTTACCCCGTTAATTATCTCAATATTCCCGACAAAATTTACCACACCTTCAAATGTCAGGAAATAGTTCGATGTCATACCAAGGGGTGTGTTTGAAAGCTTAAGTACCTCATCAGATCCGTAAAGCACCTTGTTAAGAGCTTCTTCAGGTATATCCCTGATGGGCGTATCGAGAGTAAACCCGTTCTTCTCCGCAATTGCTTCAATCTGCCAGAATATCCAGACATTCTTGTATTTCCCGAGAGGTTCAATTCCACCTTTCCTTATGCTGATAAGCGGATCAGGGATAAGCTTTTTAATATCTATGCTTGAAATCTCACCCAGCCCGTTACAATGAGGACATGCCCCCTGAGGGGAATTGAATGAGAAGGTATGCGGAGCAGGTTCATTATAGGAGATACCGGTTACCGGACACATCAAATGGCGGCTGAAATACCTTGGTTCGTGGCTTTCAGCTTCAAGTACCATCATCACACCATCACCCTGGTCAAGAGCCATGAGTACTGAATCGTGGAGCCTTTTGTCGGTGATATCCCCTACCCTGAACTTATCAATTACCAGTTCTATATTATGAGTTTTATATCGGTCGAGCTTTAGTCCATGAATAATCTCCTTTATTTCGCCATTGATCCTGACGTGAAGGAATCCTTTCCGGCGAAGTTGTTCAAAAAGTTCTTTGTAATGCCCCTTTCTTCCTTTGACAACAGGAGCCAGAAAATATACTTTTTTGTTTGCGAAACGGGACTTGACAAGTTCCAGAATCTGGTCATCTGTATATTTAACCATTTTTTCGCCTGATGCCCATGAATAGGCTTCACCTGCCCGTGCGAAGAGAAGTCTTAAAAAATCATAAATTTCAGTGATTGTTCCGACTGTCGATCTTGGATTTTTGTTTGTAGATTTTTGCTCAATTGAGATGACAGGGCTCAATCCTGTTATTTTATCCACGTCCGGTCGCTCCATTCCTCCCAGGAACTGACGCGCATAAGCCGAAAGAGTCTCCATGTAGCGTCTTTGGCCCTCTGCATATATAGTGTCGAAGGCCAGGGATGATTTCCCGCTTCCGCTTAATCCGGTTATGACAACAAGCCTGTTACGTGGAATTGTAACATCAATATTCTGCAAATTATGTACCCTGGCCCCGAATACTTTAATTACATCTTTCATCACCTCCCTGCCCTTCATAAGATCAGTTAACGGTTTCATTTATTTCAAGGGAGCGCATTCCCTCCGAAGGTATCTTAATAAGATATTCCTTATTTGGTTTGGGGGTGAAATATGGTTTCCTTAGCCAGGGATTTAAAAACTTGAGCATTTTGTAGTTTGTCCCGTAGCTTTTAGCAAAAACAGAAAAATCGGAAATTGAAGTGTCGACTTTCACTTCATAGTAATTCAGTTCAGGATAGAGATCACTTTTGTCCATATTAAAACCATATCTCTGTGGGTCGGAGATTACAAGCTTATAAGCTACTGCCCTGAAAATATACCTGGCTGTCTCCTCTGCCAGGAGAAGATCATAATAATTATTCTCCTTCTGAATGCTGATTTGTTCATCAAGAGCTGCCCGGCCTCCGTTATATGATGCAGCTGCAAGGGTCCAGCTTCCGTATTTTTCATAGGATTTCTTAAAAAAGCTGCATGCAAACTGAGTTGATTTCTCAATATGGTATCTTTCATCCACAACATTGTTAATCTCCATTCCTGCTTCCTTGCCAGTTTCAGGCATTATCTGCCAGAAACCTGTGGCACCAGCAGGTGAGATCATATTGCTGTATTCACTTTCAGCGGCAACCAGGTATTTAAAATCATCCGGAATATCATTCTCCTTTAATATCTTTTCGATTACTGGTAAATACCTGTTTGCTCTCTTGATTATCATAATTGTCGAGGAGTGCCTGTAGGCACTTGTCAGTATTTCCCGATCAAGACTTTCACGAGTGTCAAAGTTGCTGAGTGGCATTTTCTCACCGGCGAAATTCACATTTTCAGGTAACTTATACGGCTTGTTAAAAAAAGCTGAATCCCCCTGTGATCCGGCTTCATAAGTCCTGGTAAAACTTCTGAAACTCTGATTAATAATAAATACCGAAATACCCAGACAGACCAGGATAAGTCCGAAAGCAATGGATCTTATATTTGATTTTATCATTATTTATTGTCGGTTTTAAAATAAAATGCAAAGGTAGTGTTTTTACATTTTAAAATAAGCCGGCAACATTCTAAAATGAAGGGATTAAAACAAAAGAAGAATTAATTGAATTATTAAATGAGGCAGAGATCAGAATTTATAAGATAATCCTGAAAATACACCGAATGAATAGGGATGAGCTCCAACCGACTGAATATTGCTGAAAGGATTTATATAATACCTGAATGTCGGTTCAAGATTCAGAGAGATCTTTTCGGAGATACTGTATTCCATTCCCATTCCCACAGAACTACTTACCATGAACAGATTTAATCCTGCAGTCTTACCGACATTATATTTGCTCCCGTCGATAACTGTATGCACCGAATTATTTACAAGAAGGTTATAGGACAATCCGCCGATAAGATTAAAATCGATGCTTTTATCAATAAGTTTATACTTTAATATGACAGGCATTTCAAGATAACTGAAATTCTGGAAAAGCGAGTTATTGATATAGGACAGATTTGATTTTAAGGGATCAAATACATCCCTTGTATATTTAGTTGTGACACGGTCACCGGACATGTCAATAAGAAAAACATCGCGATTTTCAGTATATATTTTTCCGCTCGAAGTCTGAACCTCAAAATTATGGTCTCCCTTTGAAAGATCGAATGGACTGAATCCAGCAAAAGAGTAGATATTGTCCACCTCATTCCCAATAGAAGAGAAGTATAAGCCCGACTGGATACTGAGTTTCTTACTTATTTTGTATGAAAAGCCGACACCTCCAGAGTAGGATATCTTTGATTGCTCCGATGATGATATCTGGTTTGAAATCTCACTGCTGCTCAACTCAGGTCGCATGTAATAAGTAGGAGAAGCCATTGCTGTTAATGACCACTTGTCCGATTTTTTCTTTTGTTCCTCAAATCCCAAATCATACAGGCCGCCATTAACAGTCCCCTCATTACCTGAGATATAGGTAGTTCCCTTGATTGCCAGTATGTTTGCAGGTGTCATCAGGTCGTTACGGTAATTCAGATAATCGGATTCGGTAATCATGTCCGGGTCTGTTTGTACCGGATATTCTTCCTTAGCTGGTTCTGCATCGGGTGGCTGATATTGAATCAGCTTATTCCGGATCATTGAAGTTTGACGGTCAGTAACAGGGAACCTTCTCATCACGACCGGATCGGGTGAACTATCCTGAGTTTTTGCCGACTCCTGATCAACCGCCAGTAATGGGGCCCTGAAAGGAGCTGATATTTGCTGGCTCCACTTGTAAGCGAGGAAGCTCATTGACAACAATACGGCAATTAGTGCAGCACTTCTCAGGAAAATTACCGGTCTCTGCTTCTTCCGTATAACGGGAAGAATGTCGTTCCATGCCTCAACCGGAGGAAGAACTTCATAATCCTTAAGACCATTCCTGAAAAGGAGATCAATATTTGCCCCTTTGTCAACCATTAACCACACTTTTTTTTAATCCTGTATACAAATTGACTTTTTTCTGAAGGATGATCCTTGCCCTGGATAAATTTGATTTGGAAGTTCCTTCAGAGATATTTACCATCTGACTTATCTCTCTATGAGAATATCCTTCAATTGCGAAAAGATTGAAAACCATCCTGTACTTCGGAGGCAGCTCTCTGATAATATCAAGCAGGTCAACCGCTTGCAGGCCCGAATAATCTTCCGTATCAGGAGCAGAATCTGCCTCCGGAATCAGGTCTATATCATCAACCCTGTAAAGATTATGCTTGCTTCGGAATTTTTCAAGTGCTGTATTCACAACTATCCTGTGCATCCATCCATCAAAAGAACCTTCATGCTTGTAATGGATAAGGTTTTCATATATCTTGATAAACCCCTCCTGGAGTATATCTCTTGCCTCATCGTCATTACCGGAATACTGAAGGCATACGGCGTATAACCTTGCAGCATGTCTTCTGTACAGAAGTTCCTGATCTCTTCTGTTGCCGGCCAGACAACCTTTAATTATATTTTTAATTTCAGGCAAGGAAAAAGTCCTTTAGAGAATATAAAAATAAATAAAAATTGTCTTAACAACAGCAATTCTATAAATAATGATGCAAAAAAATAAAAAAAGGTTGCGTCTAACCAATAATAAACAGGCGACAGGCATCGGGCGTAGTCTCCTGTTGCCTGATCCCTAAAGTCAGTAGCCTATTAAATATGGATTACTTCTCCATATGCAGCGGCGGCGGCTTCCATAATTGCTTCCGACATAGTAGGATGAGGATGGACAGCCTTTATTATTTCGTGAGCAGTAGTTTCAAGCTTTCTGGCGACAACAATCTCAGCAATCATCTCAGTGACATTTGCTCCAATCATATGAGCTCCAAGCAGTTCTCCGTAAGCCGAATCAAAAATAAGTTTTACAAAACCATCCCTTGAGCCTGAGGCGCTGGCTTTTCCCGAAGCGGTAAACGGG
>CAZCQC010000265.1:0-7701 GCA_964500155.1 uncultured Rikenellaceae bacterium
TTCGGAAACGATATGAACTGGTTTTTTGATCAGACATTATATGGATCAGCTGTATGCGATTACAAAGTATCCGGAATCAGCAACAGGAAATACCATAAACCTGAAGGCAAAACGGATTCAGTTGATATTGATGTAGCTGAATGGCCGGCAACCGATTCACTTTATACAGCCACCGCTCAGTTGGAAAGGATCGGAGATATGATGTTGCCAGTCGATGTTCTTATTCATTTTACAAACGGGGACGAGATACTCGAGAACTGGGATGGAAAAGCGAGATATAAGGACTTCACATATAAAGGTTACAGGCAAATAGAATGGGTGAAGATAGATCCGCAGTTCAAGATTAAAATGGATGTCAATTATGTTAACAATTCCATGACCGAAGAACCGCAAAGAGCTCCATTGCATTGCCTTGTTAACAAGATACTCGCCTTCGTACAATTCTACCTTAGTATTATGTTGCTGTAACTTTTAACATTATGAAGATCTTCAGTTCTCTTGATAAAGGATTCTCCCGTGTAATGATATCACTTAAGGGTGTCTTGATTGCATGGCTTACCATGTTCTTTCTTGTAATTGCATTTATATACCCTTTGAGAGGGTCGATGAGCTCAGCCTTTGGCAACAGTTTGATCACTGAGAAGCTGGCTCAAGGATTTGATATTGAAGTTTTTGCCGATCTGGGACCTGCTTTGGGAAGCATGTTATCCTATATAACAGCGGGGTTCATACTGATTTATTTTATCGGGTTCGTCCTGAATGCATTCCTTACCGCAGGCTTGTTTGGTAGTTTAAAGAATGGGAATGAAAAATTTTCATCGCAGGAATTCTTCAGGTCAGGTTCAAAAAACTTCTGGCCATTCTTTCTAATTTCACTGATAATCACTGCTATAATTATTATAATCACCGGTATTTTGATGGTGGTGCCAATAGCCATAACCACCATGTCAGACTCTATGCCGGAAAAGACCAGGATTACAGTTTTGATTGCTGCAGGAGCAGTAAACCTTTTACTGATCCCAGTCTTCCTGCTCATTGCAGATTATTCGAGAGCATGGAAAGCATCTCATGAAGAGGAATCATGCTTCAGGGCAATAGGATTCGGATTCAGTCATACTTTCAGTAAATTCTGGTCGTCATACCTCATGATGGTCCTTCTGATTTTCTCCCAGATGATATTAGGGACAATTATTTTAATTTTTCTTCCGGACTGGAGACCTGTGACCGGAGGTGGTGTTTTTCTTATGTTAATTATTTCACAATTGTTACTTTTAGCAAGAATAATGCTTAAAACATGGAGATATGCCAGTGTCACATCCTTAATGGAAGAGACAACTTTAGCTATTCAGGAAAAAATTAACTTCATTCAGCATGAACAGGGAAGAGTTACTCAAACTGAAGGATGAGGCAGAGAATCATCTTGTAAGTGAATTATTGCCATTCTGGACATCAAGGATGGTAGATAAGAACAGTGGAGGCTTTATTACTCATTTTGATAAAGATGGAAGAGATACGGGTGAGGATGAGAAATCACTAATCGCTCAAACCAGGTGTCTTTATACCCTTTCATCAGCACACCGGGCTGGTTACGGCGGTGGCAATCTGGCGGATATGGCAAGACACGGTGCTGATTTCCTTATCAATAAAATGTGGGACCATGAGAATGAGGGTTTTTACTGGATGATGGACCGGAAAGGGAATGTTAAAATTGATAAGAAAATTATTTACGGCCAGAGTTTTGCAATTTATTCCTTGAGTGAATATACGCTTGCAACCGGTGATAAACGGGGCATTGATTATGCTGAAAAAGTGTTCGGTCTCATCCAGAAATATTGCGCCGACACAATGTACGGAGGCTACTGGGAAATGTTTGAACGCGACTGGACGCTTCGCGGACCTGGAAGCGCCGGTGGCGACCGTAAAACTCTCGATGTTCATATGCATCTCATGGAGGCATTTACAACCCTTTATGAGTGTACAGGGAAGGATGTTCACAGGAGGAAATTGCTTGAGGTGATCGATATTCTTCAGAAAAGAATAAATCATCCGAAGTACAGGACCGGCATACCGCAGTTCTATAAAGACTGGGAAATTGCTCCGCAGATAAAATTCGAGATCATTTGGGGATGGGACAGGTTTACCGGAGAGGGCAAGAAAACTAATGTTACTGATAATACCTGTTTCGGACACAATGCCGAATTTGCATGGCTTTTAAATCATGCTCTTGAAATTCTAAAAATTGAAAATAGTATTTACAGGCAGGATTTTCGCACAATTTTTGACCATATTATTCACAATGGCATTGACACTGAATTTGGGGGAGTCTTCGTGGAGGGTCCCCATTCAGGAGGCGTTTCTGATCGGGAGAAAGAATTCTGGCAACAGGCTGAAGTTCTGACGGCTCTTCTGGATGCCTTTATAATGTTTAAGGATCCGGTTTATTGGGAAGGATATAAAAACGTCCACAGGTTCGTATTTGATAAGATGATCAACAAGGGAGTAGGAGAGTGGTACCCGCTAATGACCCGCGAAGGTGTTCCGGTCTGGACGCATATGGGACACTCATGGAAGATCAACTATCATACCGTCAGGTCGATGGTTCTGAGCATTAACAGGATGAACAAGATACTATCAGATTTATAATATGAAATTATCCCTGGCCCCTCTTGACTGGTATGTTCTGTTAATAGTTATGGCCGGTAGCCTTGGTTACGGAATGTATATGGCATACCGTAAAAAATCGGGGCAGGACAGCTCAAATTTCTTTCTTGGGGGACGATCGATCAGATGGCCCATAATCGGCGCCTCTCTTTTTGCTACAAATATTGGGGCTGAACATCTGGTTGGACTTTCAGGCGATTCTTACCGTTACGGTCTTTCAGCCGGACTGGTCGAACTTACGACTGTGATAACACTTGGCGTTGCCAGTGCAATATTGTTCCCATATTACATGAAAAATAAGCTGTTTACAATTCCTGAATTTCTGGAGATAAGGTACAGCCGGCGCGCAAGAACATTCTTTTCAGGACTGATGCTTATAATCAGCATCATGACAAAACTGGCCTTCACTCTATTTGCTGGAGCCCTTGTTTTGCACAGTATCCTTGGCTGGAATATAATGCCGACGATTTTTTACATTGGTATGATAGTCGCTGTTTTCACCATTATCGGTGGTTTCACTGCAGTAGCATACACCGACTCAATTCAGGTAATTATTATGATAGCAGGCTCTTTGATCATGATGCTGATAGGGATTGATAAGGTTGGAGGCTGGCATGGACTTATGGAAAAGGCACCCCAGTTGATGTCAATAGCAAAACCGTATGACGATCCGGTATATCCTTTCTGGGGAATAATGGCAACGGCATTTTATGCCGGAATATTCTACTGGGGAATGGATCAGGTAAATGTTCAAAGAGTACTGGCAGCTCCTGATCTTAAAAATGCTAGATGGGGAGCAATGTTCGCCACTCTTCTTAAGCTTCTGCCTGTGTTTATTTTTGCCCTGCCGGGAGTTATTGCGTTTGCCTTGTTCCCGGGCGAACTTCAGGGAGATGAAACCAAACAGACATTTGTTCTTCTCCTGAATAAGCTTCTTCCTTCAGGACTGAGGGGATTGCTTATGGCTTCATTGCTTGCGGCATTAATTACATCGCTCATTGGAGTTTTGAATTCGGTCTCCACTCTTGTCGTGAGGGATTTCATCGTTGAATTCAGGCCGGCAACATCAGAAAAAAGACAGGTTGCGCTCGGAAGGTTTGCAATAGTAATTGTCACTTTGCTTGGTATCAGTGCGGCATATATGGTTTACAAAAATGAAGAGGGGTTGTACAAATATCTTCAGACAATATCGGCTTACCTTGTTGTACCCGTATTTCCTGCTATCTTGTTTGGAATAGTCAGCAAAAAGGTCACATTGAAAGGAGCAGCCGTTTCGGTTATTACAGGAATAATTATTGCAACAATTTTCGTAACTGACCAGATGCTTGGGCCCGAAACAGGAAAATCGGTCTTCCCTTTTCTTCATCACAAGCTTACCCTGAATTTTGGTTATCGCGGACTCTGGGCTGAAATGCTGATCACTTTAGTATTGTTCGCGGTATCTGCCTTTACTGAAAAGACAGAGCCTTCGAGGTTGGAAAAAACAACTATTGACTACTCCAAAGGACTTGCAGCTTTTAAAGGACTGACAGACTGGAGGCTCCATCTTGGGATACTTACTCTGATCACAATCATAATTCTGATATGGCTGAAGTGATCTCAGACACAGTCCAGCTCCGATAAAATATGGTATAGTTCACTCAGAAAATCCCTGTTGTCGGCAGACAAATAATGCATCTCCCCACCCATCCTGCTGAATGTCTTGCAATACCTGAGATAATATGCCGGATTATCAGGAGGGGGTTCCCCGTTTTTGTTCCAGTCCCACTCATTTTTTGCAAGGTCAGCAATTAACATGAAATGGTTGTTTATATGGCTTCCGCTCTGAATTTCAAGGTTTTGCGACATTGAAAGCGATTTTTCAAAAACCATGGGCGACATTACTGCCGAACCCACCGATATATAAACTCCATTTTGGAGGTTGCTTACACTACTGGCATAATAAAGAAAATCGGTCAGTGCTGTTCGTCCGATCGAGGCTCCGTGATTCACCGGATGAGTGTAAATTATGTCATGGCCGATCATCGGATGTCCGGTGAAAGGGATAGAAAGATCATAAGCTGCACATTGAACTGAATACTTTTTGAAGGGATGGGGAATTTTCATGAACCCTGAACTGATCTTATATTTCCTGATTGTATCATAAAGGTCAATTGCTGCAGAGGCACGATCAGGATCATTTTCCATTTTTTCAGAAGCCTCTCTCAAAAGAAGGGTTGGCTCAGGAATATTTAATCCTTCCCCTGAGATCATTTTTCCAATAGATTCTCCGTACCCAAGTTTCTCATAAGCACCGATAATCAATGCAAGGTTTAAGAATAACCCTGTTTCTTCCCAGATTCCGAATTCTCCGCTCTTTACATTCTCCCTGACATTTTCACCTGATTTCCCCTGATAAGCAAATTCCCAGTCATGAATAATTCCTGCCCCGTTTGTGGCAAGATGTGTTACCCAGCCTTTTCGTATCAGTTCTGTCAGGACGGGTCCAAGTCCGTTTTTTATTGTGTGAGCACCAAACACAAGGATTACTGAACGCTTTTCCTTATGTGCCATAATGATCTTACGGGCTGTCATCCTTATCAAATCCTTGTCATCTTCCTGAAGTTTATGCGGCCTGAATGTCAATGGGATCAGTTTATCCGGGAAGGAGATCTGATTTTTGCGTTCCTTAAGGCTTTTTATGAAGAGCCTGCTTCGGTCAAATTTCGGATGTGGCATCTACTTTGCATTTAGCATACTAAGCAATTTTTCAGCCTGGGAGAAATCAGGAACTATTATATCGGCTCCGGCTTTGATAAGTCTAGTTCGCTTTGACAGGTTGAGTCCATATCTTCTTAACTCATTGCTGGCGACTCCAGCAGTTGTTCCTCCGCGTTTGTGAGTTTCCCTGATCTCAACAGGGCCGTCGCCAAATGTTACGATCGAAGCAGCTTCATTTTCTCCGATCGAATCGAGAATGGAGTCAAGGACCATTTTCTTTGATTCGGCATTTATGTCGCCCGTAGCGCCAAAAATCCTTCCTTCAAAAAGATGATCATATCCCAGTACTCCCGCTTCATGCTTTACATCAGCTTCATCGGTTCCACTTGTAAGATATAACCGGATACCTTTTTCGTGAAGCATTTTAAGGAAAGGAATTGAACCTTTTATCGTGAAGTCATCAATTGAGAGTTCCCCGTTTCCAAGCTTTTCCTCACGCTTCCTTACCATTTCCATGAGGTCATTATTATAGATCTCTTTATACCCCGATTCGTCAAGCATCCTGTCTTCAGGGACATAACCAAAATCCCTGATCAATCCCAGAAGGATCTTCATCTGTTTAAGAGTCTGGATGCCTGTTGTTTTATCAATTAATTCATATACGGCCGATTTTACCTTGAAGTACAAAGATTCATCCGCTTCCTGGTATTTTTCCCCTAAAACCGCCCTGATCATCATAGGTGCCATTATCTGCTCCCATCCTTCACGGAGAGTAGAAATAGTTCCATCGTTATCGAAAATAGCATGCCTGATACTGATATCCGCCGGCCATTTCGTTATAATTTCAATTTCTGATTTTTCATGATAACACGCATGCCTGATATCCTCGGCAAGCTCAGGATGATAGATATAATCTGCGTCGCTTCCGATACTGAAAACTTCTTCCTGGGTAGCAGTCCCTGTCTGAAATAACTTCTGAACGGTCACTCCTGCGGTGAAAGTACCGATCTCACCGGCAGTTTCTAATGAGTAACCTGCCGCCAGTGCTGAAGCAACTCCTGCAAGGTAACTGTCCCCGGCACCAACGGTATCAGTCCTGGAAATGATCATCATCCCTCCGATTTCCGAAATCCCCTTATCATCAGTTACAACGGAACCCCTGCTGCCGCGGGTTATAAAGAGAGGCTTCCGGTATCTTTCGTAAAGTTGTTCCGCAGCATATATTATTTCCTGAAATGACACAATCTCACCGGCTACCTTATTGATTTCGCATAGTCTGGCAGCCTCGGTATCATTCATTTTACGGTAGGCTCCCCTGTAGAAGTCAGTATAATTCCTGCTGTCTGCAATAAATATTTTTTCAGGATACAGGCTTATGACGTCGACAAGCTTTTGTCTGAAATATTCCGTATGAATTCCGGATAAAACCTGCTGGTTTATAATAACCAGATCTGTATCAATGGTTTCTTTTTGAAGATTCTGAATCAACCTTTCTGCAGTCTCATCTGACAGGTAATTAAAATTGCCGAAATCAATACGGTTTTGTTCATTCTCACCAAGATGGGGTTTAATATAAACATGTGTAGCCCACTCTTTATCCTAGATCAGCATATTTTTTGTATTTATGCCTGTTTGATCCATTATTGAGATCATCTCGGCACCAAAAGGATCTTTTCCAATAACCCCGAATGCCTTAATCTCTTTTACCTCAAGGGCTGCCAGGTTATTTGCGACATTTCCGGCTCCGCCAAGAGAGTATTTCTGGCGGAGTACCGGTTCGGTCGGTTTTCCAGTTTCAATCGATATTTCACTTTTGGATTCATCAATAAACCAATAGGCGTCAAGACAGTAATCCCCCACAATAGCTATCTTAACCGATTTGATCTTTTCCAGTACTTCTTTGAGAAATTCCGGCTTCATTATTATAGATTTTTAATGACTGTAAAAATGGTTTTCAACGATCAGGCATATTGCATGCAGTACAGGCAAATGTAATTCCTGTACCCAGGCGGTCCTGGTTTCCGGCACATTTACGAGCAGATCGCAAAATTGTTTCATTTTACCCCCGGTTTTGCCAGATATTCCTATAATATTTAAATTCAATGCCTTAGCTATAATGCAGGCATCCACAATGTTTTGAGAGTTCCCTGATGTGCTTATTCCAACCAGAACGTCACCTTCTTCACCATAACCAATTACCTGCTGTGCATAGATCAGCGAAGGATCAATGTCATTCGATATTGCAGTGGTAAGTGCAGTATTTGCCGGGAGGGAGATTGCAGGCAATGAGTGTTCAAGCTTTTCTCCCAGGTATCGGCCTCTTGTACCGGAAATTTCCTG
>CAZCQC010000266.1:0-7435 GCA_964500155.1 uncultured Rikenellaceae bacterium
GGCAAGATTCTTCAACAAAAACACAGTATCCCTGAAAATGGAAGAATCAGCAGTTCTGATTGGAATGCTCAAGGCCAATACCTTCTACAATCCGCGCCTCCATCCCGAAAATGCAAAGATCAGACGCAATGTTGTCTTCAATCAGATGGAAAAATATAAATATCTTGAAGCAAAAGACGCTGATTCACTTTCAAGACTACCGCTGATTATTGAGTATAAGAAATCCAGGTCAGCTGGTATTGCCGAATATTTTATGGTGCAGGTAAGAAATGAAACAGAGGAAATACTTCAAACCCTGAGCTCTCCGGAAGGGATAAAGTGGGACCTTGAGAAGGATGGATTAATAATCACGACCACAATAAATCTCTCCCTGCAGAATTACGCGATTCTCTCATTTCGCGAGCATCTGTCAGGAATGCAGAATAAACTTATTGAGCAATATCAGAGTACAACGGGGAAAAGGATACTTGACCAGGTAACAGTCAGGGAAATGAAAAGACTTAACCTGGAAGGGAGGGCTGGTGAAAAAAGGTTTCAGGAGATATTTGACTGGAATGGAACCTATACTGATTCAATTACAGTAGCCGACAGTCTGAGACGATCCCTCACAATACTTCATGCCGGACTCATCGCGATGGATCCTGTGGCAGGCGGAATAAAGGCATGGGTCGGTGGGATCGATTTTAAAACCCAGCCCTACGACCAGGTACTTGCCCGGCGTCAGCTTGCTTCAGTTTTTAAGCCGGTAATTTACACTGCTGCACTTGAAGAAGGTTATGAGCCATGCCATTATCTGGATAATGACTCAATTAACCTATCGGGGTTCGATGACTGGAGTCCCGAGAACTTTGATCATTCTTTCGGTGGAAAGTATTCATTATCAGGAGCACTGACCCATTCAATGAACATACCAACATTCAGCCTTTTTCTTGAGATTGGTTTTGACAGGGTCAATTCCCTTTGGAACGAAATGGGTTTTGCATTTACACTTGATAATACTCCCTCGCTTTCAATGGGAACAGCCGAAGCCAACATTAAAGAGGTAGCAGTAGCTTATTCTTCAATTGCCAACGGCGGATACCGGATAAAGCCCTGGTGTGTAAGATCGATCAAAACACCGGAGGGAGAAGTTATCTACAGTAATGAAATAACACAGGAGAAAGTAAGGATAATGACTGAAAAATCGAGCCAGTTGATGAGTGCAATGTTACAGAAGGCGATAAGGGAAGGGACAGGAGTTTCTATGGGAAGCGTTTATGGTGTCGATTTTCCTCTGGCTGGTAAGACAGGGACTTCCCAGGATTATTCAGATGCATGGTTTGCAGCTTTTGATCCCGGGCTTGTTATTGTTTCCAGAGCCGGGGCTTCATCGAGGGCAATTCATTTCAACAACGGATCATACGGTTCGGGAAGTGCGCTTGCACTTCCTCTGGTTGCATTGACACTCAAAAAGGTGAAACAGGATCCACTTTTGAAAGAAAGGTTGATTGCCGGATTTCCCGATCTTCCTCCGGAACTGGCTAACGCGCTGGATTGTCCTGACTTTAAGGAAAAAAATCTTTTTGACATGATAATTGATATCTTTGAAAAGGACAAAAAGGATTATGAGGGAACAGAAATAAAGGCCGAAAGAACTTTAAAAAACATTATTAGAAAAATATTCAAAAAGAAAAACCAATGATGGGAAAAACGATTATAAAGCTTTGTATTTTCTGTGCCCTGCTGTTAATGGGTTTTGAAGATACTTTTTCACAGGAGGAGAACTGGACTCATTTCAGGGGCAGTAATCTGAATGGCATTTCGACTGAAGCGAAAACTCCTCTTGTCTGGGCTGACCCCAATATTAAATGGAAGACGGAAATCCATGGCAGGGGACATTCGTCACCGGTGGTTTATGATAACCAGATCTGGATCACGACAGCTACTTTGGACGGTAAGGAACTATTTGCTGTTTGCACTGATTTTACAACCGGAAAGATTACTTTTGACATAAAGGTATTCACAGTCGATGAACCGATCGGTAAGCATGGTATCAATACCTTTGCAAGCCCAACCCCGTGTATTGAAAATGGTTTTGTATATGTTCATTTCGGAAGTCTTGGCACCGCATGTCTTAAAACATCCGATGGAACAGTAGTTTGGAAACGTAGTGATCTCAAATGCAATCATGTCCAGGGCCCTGGGTCTTCACCTGTGATTTATAAAAATCTGTTGATCCTTCATTATGAAGGAACTGATGTCAGATATATTGTGGCTCTTGACAAAGCCACCGGTAAACAGGTCTGGCGAGCCGACAGACCTGATGAGCCTTATCAATCCCTTGCCAATATTGGAAAAAAATCATATGTCACTCCTTTGATTGTCAATGTGAAAGGCAAAGACCTTTTAATCTCAAACGGTTCGGCGGTATGCTGTGCCTATGATCCGCTCACAGGGAAAGAGATCTGGCGGATTACCGGAGGTGCTGAATCGACAGTGCCAATGCCATTTTCTGAAAATGGTAAAGTCTTTTTTTATACTGGGTCTGTCAATAATCCAAACGGAGGCACGTATACCGATATGTTTGCTGTTAATCCTGACGGCAAAGGTGATATTACAGCTACAAATATTATCTGGAAGAAGAGGGACGATCAATCGCATACCCAGATACTTACTCCGGTCATAAAAGACGGACTTATCTACACTGTAGTTTCCAGAAATTTTCTTATGTGCATTGATGCTGCGACAGGAAAGGAGATCTGGTCGGAGCGTCTGAGGGCCGATCAAAATGCTTCACCTGTATTTGCAAACGGGAATATATGGCTCTTTTCAATTAAGGGCGACGTGCTTGCTATCAAAGCAGGACGTAATTACAATGTAATTACACAATTTCAGATGGATTCAGGTATCTGGGCCACACCTGCTTTCATAAGGAATTCAGTAATCCTCAGGACAGAAAAATACCTGAGCAGGATTGATTGATATTACTTTTCAGAAATAAAAATACAAGCGTGTGGAATGGTTTAAGGATTTGCTCTGGAATGAGACCGTAGCACATACAATATTTTTATACAGTATTGTAATTGCTGCAGGAGTATTCCTTGGAAAAAGAAAGATATGGGGTGTCTCCCTTGGTATCACGTTCGTATTGTTTGCAGGTATAGCCATGGGTCACTTTGGCTTTACGGCAAACCACAAGGTTGTTGAATTTATTAGGGACTTCGGACTTATTTTGTTTGTTTTTTCTATTGGATTACAGGTGGGACCCGGATTTTTCTCCTCCTTTAAAAAAGGCGGATTGACCCTTAATCTGATGGCCCTGGCAATCGTTCTCCTGGGCGGACTGACAACACTGATTATCCATTTCATATCGGGAACATCTCTGCCAATGCTTGTCGGTGTTATGTCGGGCGCAGTTACCAATACCCCAGGACTCGGAGCAGCTCAGAATGCTCTTACCCAGGTGAGTATCAGTGCACCGGGAACTGAAATCCAGGACATTGGTCTTGGATATGCTGTAGCCTATCCGTTTGGAGTCCTGGGAATTATAATGACAATGATTGTCCTCAGAAAAGTCCTGAAAATTGACTCTAAAAAGGAACTGGATATCCTGCAGAACGAGATGCATCCGGCTGAATCGCTGCCTGAAAAACTTAATATTCTCGTTAATAATCCTTTGGTCCTCGGCAAATCTGTAGGCGAGATTTCGAGGATTTTTGGCAATGGGATAGTTTTTTCACGGATATTGCACGATGGTGAATTGTTACCTGCAACCTCAGAAACGATTGTTCAGAAGAATGATATTATTCTGGTTGTTGCCGAAAGGGGGCTGGTAAAGGAAATTCTGAAACAGACTGGCACACTTAGTGAAATGGATCTTTCAGCTAAAACAGGCAAGCTTATTTCCAGAAGATTGCTTGTGACCAACAAGGAGGTTTTTGGCAAAAGTCTTGGATCACTAAAGCTAAGGACCAGGTTTAATATTAACATCACGAGGATCTACAGATCAGGAATTGAATTTATTCCATCCCCTCAGATTCAGCTTCAGATGGGTGACAGGCTCACTGTGGTTGGTGATGAAACATCGATCGCGAAAGTTACTGAGCAGCTCGGAAACTCGATGAAACGGCTGGAAGAGCCTAATATAATTCCAATTTTCATAGGAATACTGCTTGGTGTAATTCTGGGAAGCATCCCGGTCAATATCCCGGGAATGTTGCACCCTCTTAAACTGGGTCTGGCAGGAGGTCCATTGATCATTGCAATACTTTTAAGCAAATACGGTCACAGGTTTTCACTTGTATCATATACTACTGCCAGTGCAAATCTTATGCTTCGTGAGATCGGGATTGTTCTCTTCCTTGCAAGCGTGGGGATTATGTCGGGTGAAAAATTCATAGCGACACTTACATCGGGTGATGGATTTATCTGGATGGGTTACGGAGCCATGATTACAGTCTTACCCCTGATAATAGTCGGCTTTTATGCAAGAATTGTCATCAAACGCAACTATTTTGAGATTTGCGGCCTGCTTTCCGGAAGCATGACTGATCCTCCGGCTCTTGCTTTTGCCAATGGACTTGCACAGTCAGAAGCTCCATCGGTAGCTTATGCAACTGTATATCCTCTGGTAATGTTTTTAAGGATTTTTATTGCACAGTTGCTTGTATTGCTATTTGTATAAAAACTTACCTCATCAGGAAGGTTATTAACCTTTCTTTAATCCTATTGTAAGGCGGATAACGGAGACTTATATCCAGGAGGTTTGATTTCACAATAACAGATCTCATATTGGAGAATGTCTCAAATGATTTCTTTCCATGATATCTTCCCAAACCGCTTGATCCTACACCTCCATAAGGAAGATAGGGTGAAGCAATCTGTATAACGGTGTCATTTATTCCAGCTGTACCACTTTGAGTTTTTTGAAGAAATTTGTGTGCCAGCCTTATATTCCTTGTGAAAATGTATGCTGCAAGTGGTTTAGGATTTCTGGCGATTATCCCATAAACTTCTTCAAAATTTTCAAAATCAATTACGGGAAGAACAGGCCCAAAAACCTCCTCCTGCATAATCGGATCATCCGGAGCGACATCTTTTATTATAGTTGGGGCAACATAGCAATCTGCCGTGTCATATTCCCCTCCACATACCAGTTGGCCGGATCTCATCAATGAGGAAAGCCTGATTACATTATCTTTATTGATAATCCTGGCAAAATGGTTGCTCTCCCTTACTTTTTCTCCATAGAATAATCTGACTTCCCTGGCCAGGATATCCAGGAACTGTTCTTTTATTATTTTATCAATGATAAGGTAATCAGGACAAATACAGGTCTGTCCAGCATTCATGAATTTTCCCCATGCTATTCTTTTAGCTGCAAAATCAAGCTTTGCATCCGCTGCAACAACACACGGGTTTTTCCCACCTAGTTCGAGTGTAAGAGGAGTCAGATTCTTAGAAGCCTTCTCCATAACATATTTCCCTGTTTTACAGCTCCCGGTAAAAAAGATATAATCAAAATTGTAGTTCAGAAGGTATTCACTTATAGCATGGTCCCCATTTATCATTGAAATCAATTCTTTTGGAAAGTTATCAAGGATCTTTTCCATAACAGAGATTGTATTCGGCACTTGCCGGGAGGCTTTCAGGACAACACAATTACCTGCCGATAGAGCACCGATTAACGGCATAAACGAAAGCTGAAGGGGGAAATTCCATGGTGATAAGATAAGTACCTGGCCGAAGGGCTGAGGGACGATATAACTATTTGCAATAAAATGGACAAGAGGAGTCCTTACCCGTTTTTTTCTGCTCCAGTGTCTGAGTTTTCTTATAGCCAGGTTCATTTCTTTGATAACGAATCTGGTTTCAGTCGATATTACCTCAAAATCCGGCTTATGAAAATCATTCCATAATGCAATTTTTATTTCTTCCTCATGACTAATTACAAGGGACCTAAGTTTCTTCAGAATTTCAATTCTGAAATCAATACTGAGGGTATTCCCGGCAGAAAAGAAATTTCGCTGATTGTCAAGTATTAATTTGATTTCTTGTTTTTCCATTCGTTTTCCAGGGCTATAAGTTGATTGGAGATTTCTGTAGTTGATGTGTCTGTTTTTTGAGATATTTTACTCATGGCAAATTCTGCAACTGCTGTTATTGTAAGGCTCGGATTAACACCAATGTTACCCTGAATGACCGAGCCATCGGTAATATAAAAGTCGGGATAATCGTGCACCTTGAAGGTGTGATCCACCATCCCATTTTCTGAAGAATCAGACATTGGACATCCTCCAAGAATATGGGCTGTAGTAGGCCTGTTAAAGAGCACTTCAAGAAGAATATTTTGTGGAATTCCATTTACCTTTGTAGAATATCTTTCCATAACTTCCTGACCTACTGGAATGTATGCTGGCACCTTTTTATGTCCGCTGTTATCAATCTTCATTTTCCCGCCAAATAGATTATTTTTCCAAACCATCCGCATAGCGTTATCAACTGTTTGCATTACAAGAAGAATCACGAGGTTCGACGACCATTTGAAGTTAAATACGGTTTTAAAGAATAGAAATGGGTGTCTGATTGTATTGACAAAAAGATTCCAGGATCTTTCCAGGGAGGTTTCGGCTCCCCTGGCTGACAATCCGAAAAACCACTTCATTGCATTGGAGTTATCCGGGTACTTCACTACCTCGACATGAGTATGCGGATCAGGACTGAAAACAGAGGTTATGGCAAGTCCGTTATTTAATTTTTCCTGCGCGCCGGAAACTGCACAGAGGGTTTCCGCGTTGGTTCTTAATCCATAACCGAGTTTGTCTGATAACAGGGGCAGGGTCCCATATTTGAATTTCTGTTTAAGCAGTAATTCCAGCGTTCCCAGTGTTCCACCCGCAATTACTAAACCTTTTGAAGTGAAAGTCCTTCCTTTCTTTCTAAAGAATGAAGTAATGCGCTTAGATTCAATAAGATATAATCCGTCTTTATAAGTAATCTTTTCCGCTTTGGTCTCAGGATGTAGTTCAAGCCCCAATTTTTCAGCAAACCAGAGATAGTTCATGTCAAGAGTATTTTTGGCATTTTCCCTGCATCCCACCATACATCCTCCACACTCTGTACATCTCCGGCGAAGGGGACCAAGACCACTAAAATAAGGATCACTCTCCTTTTCCGGGCCTTCCAGATTAACTCCGACATGAACAGTCTCAAATGTCTGATGGGCATCCATATCTTTTGAAACATCCTCAAGTGCTCTATCTTCAACATTCAGTTTTGAATATTTTATCCGGCCAAGCATAAATGATGCTTTATCATAAAAGGGCCCTAGGGTTTTTTTCCAATCACCGAAATCGGTCCAGGAATTGTTTTTAAAGAAATCATCAGGCGGTATATAAAGGGTATTGGCGTAAACAAGACTTCCGCCTCCTACACCTGTTCCGCTTAAGATGCTTGC
>CAZCQC010000267.1:0-4666 GCA_964500155.1 uncultured Rikenellaceae bacterium
CTGAAGTTCTGAAATAAACGGATCACCGTTTGAAGCGGGTTCATCAGGAAAAACATCGAGGGCGGCACCCAGGAGATGACCTGATTTCAATGCACCTGTCAAAGCCTGAATATTTACTACTGAGCCCCTTGATGCATTCACAAGGCAAGCACCCTTTCTCATTAATGACAACTCATTTTCACTTATCATATTCATCGTAAGCGGAGTTTCCGGGACATGCAGTGTAACAACATGAGAAACTGATAGAAGCTCTTCAAGCGAGGAGCATGCCACAGCTTTCCCAAGACTTAACTTTTTGACAATATCGTAGTAATAAACGTTCATTCCGAGTGCTTCGGCAAGGATTGAAACTTGTGAACCAATATGACCGTACCCTACAATTCCAAGGTTTTTATCACGTACTTCAAAACAATTTGCTGCCGATTTCAACCACTTGCCCCTATGAGCAGCTGCGTTCTTAACGGGTATATTTCGCATCAGAAGGATTGCCTCTGCAATTACAAGCTCGGCAACAGAACGGGTATTGGAGAAAGGAGCGTTGAAGACAGGAATCCCCATCAGCCTAGCTGCGTGACCATCGACCTGGTTGGTGCCAATACTGAAGCATCCGACAGCCAGAAGCTTTCCGGCGTTACTCAATATCTCTTCTGTAAGCTGGGTCCGGGAACGGATGCCGATAATATTAGCACTTTTGATCTTCTCCCTTAGAAGCGCATCTTCAAGTGCACTGGGAAAGGATTCAATATTGTTATATCCGTTTGCTTTGAAAAAATCGGCTGCACTGTTGTGAATTCCTTCAAGCAATACTACTTTTATCTTATCCTTTTCAAGGGAGTATTTTTTCGACATAAAAAAATCAAATTATAAGCAGATTCTCAATTTTGGTTACAAATATAAATGAAATTATCCGGAATTATTTCATATTATAATGTATCCGCGCGCGTTCCTAATAACTCAGTCCATACCCAAACGGGAATAATGGTTTTCCAGAATCATAAGGTACATCTTCTTTCTGATTCCTGACAGCATCCATTGATGAGGGCATTTCAAACGGCAGTTTTGCAGAAGGGTTGACGTTCCCAAAGATAACATCAAGCAATGCCTCATCGCTTACTCCGAAATCTGCCAGTAAACCTATGGATGCTTCAGCAATTTCCGGGATAACAGCTGGTCTGTCAAGATAAATATCTACAACCGAAGGCACTTGCTTAATGATTTTCATTATTTCATTCAACTCCTTCTCTTTAAAATCCAGATCCCCTGCACTGAATAATCTTCCCATCAGGCCTGTCCCCTTGATGTGCTGTGATGGTGACTTTATGCGCAAAATTGCAAAATCAGCCTCTTCGGGCTTTTGAACAATGGTGGCGTACTTACCTGCCTTTTCAGGATCGACATTCGACAGGTAAACCTTCAAACCAGTTTTTAACGGAAGAGTTTTTCCGATACCTGTTGTTGAATTCTTTAACAATACTATAGATTTTCTTTGAGCCTGCTCTCCTGCTGCCATAAATTCAGGATTGCCAATTGTTTTTACAGCATTTTCAACATCTGTAAAAGGATCATCGAACAGACCCAGCTTAAATTTTACTTTCAGCAATCTCCTCACTGAAGTATCAATTCTTGCTTCACTTATTTTTCCTTCCTTCACAAGCCCTACCAGCATTTCTGGTATCATCTCTCCGCCGAACTGATCAACTCCGGCATTAATAATTTTCAGCATTCTTTCCTCAACTGATGCCTTTTCCATCCCTCTGGCACGAGCCGGAAGTATCATTATTCCCAGGAATTCGTAATCAGTCAGCAATCCCCAGTCGGTACAAACCACACCTTCAAAATGATATTTATTTCTTAACAAGCCAGTGATCATTTCCTTATTAAAACTGAAACCCACATTTTCCCCGGTCATTTCCATTGGAATTCCATAATATGGCATTATTTCGGCTGTACCTGCTTTAAATGCAGATTCAAAAGGAATCAAATGATAATTGAAATTATTTCCCGGATAAACCTGGCCTTTTGCTACCGGGAAATGTGGATCGATCCCTTCTTTCTGTGGTCCCCCTCCTGCAAAATGCTTGGTCATGCAGGCTACACTGGTTCTGCTCAGACTGTCGCCCTGGAATCCCCTGATATAGGCATACGTGAGCTTTGCCGACAGGGAAGCATCTTCACCGAAAGTACCATTTATCCTTCCCCATCGTGGTTCTGTCGCAAGATCTATGGCAGGGTGTAGTGAAACCCTTATACCGGCAGCCAGATACTCCTGCCTGGCAATGTCAGCAAATTGCCAGGTAACAAGTGAGTCGCCAATTGCGGCGAGTCCAATAGGTTCAGGCCACACTGAAAAATCTCCGGCGAACGCTGATGCAAGCGGATTGTTGCTGAAACTATTTCTTGGATCAGAAGCGATTGTAACAGGTATTCCAAGCCTGGTCCGTTCGGCGAGTTTCTGGAGATTATTGTACCATATTGCCATCCCCTTTTTATCTGTACCTGTGAAAATATTAAAATGATTGATATGTTTGCCAAAAAGCATTTTGGAAGTCCCCCCAGCCAGAAGCGAAAATGCATCATTCAGGGATGGTTTTTCCGAAATCGAGCCGTCTTTTTTCATACTGACAGGTGGAATAAACATCAATCCTGCTTTTTCTTCAAGATTCATCTGCGACAACAGATCATTTACTCTTTCGTCAGTTGAGCACCCGGGATTTTCGTATTTGTCAGCACTCCCGTTTTTATTGAGATCACGGAAAGTCAGACCATCAATAGTCAGAGTTTTTACCTCCGGACCGGCAAGAGCCATATTTCTTTTGGCGCTCCGGCTCCCGGAAACAGAAATCCTTATAAAAGTAATGATGACAATCAGCAGGATCAATCCTATAATTGATCCTAAAGTCCAGACCAGGAACTTAATAATCTTTTTCATAGTCATTGATAATTCATTTTAATCCATTAACTGAGTAAATATAATTCAGTTTTTTTTGAGTTATCTTTGATATGTGTAAAAACATCCGAAACAGAAAATAAATTTCAAGATGAATAAAGCCGAACCGGTAAACAGTACAGCAAAAATGCCAGTGCTGTTTCTTGGTCATGGAAGCCCGATGAATGCCATCGGGGAAAATGAATTTGTGGAGGGATGGAGAAATATCGGGAAGACACTGCCAAAACCAGCCACGGTTTTGTGTATTTCAGCCCACTGGGAAACCCGCGGGACACATGTAACCGCCATGGAAAAACCAAAAACGATTCACGATTTCGGAGGCTTTCCTGATGAACTGTATTCTGTCCAGTATCCTGCCCCGGGAAGCCCAGACCTTGCAATGGAAATAAAAAAACATGTCAAGAATACTGAGATCGGACTTGATGAAAAATGGGGACTTGATCATGGATGCTGGAGTGTTGTAAAGCATCTTTATCCAAATGCTGACATACCTGTGATCCAAATGAGTTTGGATTACACTATGAGTGCGCAGCAGCATTATGATCTGGCAAAGGAACTCGCAATATTCCGGAATAAAGGGATTCTTATTATCGGAAGCGGGAATATGGTCCATAATCTGGGAATGGTTGCCTGGAATAAATTACATGATACGTATGGGTTCGAATGGGCAATCGAAGCTGGCGAAAAGATGAAAAAATTTATCCTCAACGGCGACCATGAACAGCTTATAAATTACAGATTTCAGGGTAGGGCATTTGACCTGGCAATTCCAACCCCCGATCATTATCTGCCATTGCTTTATGCAGTGGCATTACAGGATAAAGACGACACAGTGACAATCTTCAATGATAAACCTGTAGGGGGATCGCTTACGATGACCTCAGTCAAATTCGGATGATACGATTATTTTCTTTTTAACCGCAAAGGTCGCAAAGTTGTATCGTCAAGTTCGCAAAGGGTAACCTAGAAAATGTCTTGCCTTTGCGTTCTTTGCGATTTCTTTGTGCTTTGCGGTTTATGGATTTGAGCAGAATGAAAAAGAATTGTAAATTTACTTCCTTACCAAATTCCTGAAAAATGGCTGAGGAATACCCCGAATATTTTGCCAGGTTTTATGATCTGATCTACCATCAGATCCGTGATGGAGTGGATGACATCTTCTATCTCGGAAAAATAAAGAATACTAAAGGGAAAGTTCTGGAAGTTGGTACAGGAACGGGCCGTCTTCTGTCCAGGGCACTTGAATCAGGTGCTGATATTTATGGAATTGACATAAGCCCTTCAATGCTGGATTTCCTGAAAGCAAAACTTCCTTCTGAGCACAGGAAAAGAATAAGCCTTCAGAATATTGTTGATTTTAATCCTGAAACAAAATTTGATCTGATAATTGCTCCTTTCAGAGTGTTCATGCACCTGACTGAAAAAGAGGACCAGATGAAGGCACTTAATAATGTTTATGATCATTTAAATCCTGAAGGACAATTCATTTTTGATGTGTTTGTCCCGGCCTTAAAGCCCCTCATTACAGGACTCGACAATGTCACTGATTTCGAGGGCGAATATGAACCGGGAAACAGGGTGAAGCGAATTGTCTCAACGAATCCTGATCTTATAAATCAGATCACAAATATCACCTTCAGGTTTGAATGGAATGAAGGATCTTCAAATTACAACCAGGAATGGAAAACTCCTATGAGGTTCTTTTTCAGGTTTGAGCTT
>CAZCQC010000268.1:0-4118 GCA_964500155.1 uncultured Rikenellaceae bacterium
AGCTCATCGTGAAAGTTCTTTTTATGTTTGTTTAATCCGGAGTGAACGAGATTTTTAATTTTATACTGAATACTAATTCTAATTCAGAAGATGACTGAAAAATATTTTATTAGCACAAGGCCTCGTATCAGCGGTTCTCATATTGTTCACAGGCATGGATGCCCGTTTTTGCCTGATCCCGGAAAACGGATCCCACTGGGAGTATTTCAATCATCACAAGAGGCTGTAATGGAAGGGAGAGAATTTTTCGGAAGAGCGGAAAGATGTCCCTTCTGCTCTAAAGAGCATAATGAGACAGAGAGCAGGACTATCGCCGTGAAACGGATTATCCCGGCTTTGATATCATCTGCCAGGATGAGAAAAGCTCCCTGGGTGGATCTGATGTTCTGCTCCCTCAGCTGATTTCAGCCTTTTCAACATCCCCTACAATATAATCATCGTCCCCTCCGGGAAAATATAGTGCATTAAAAATTACAGATTTAGTAGTTACATGTGATTTTTCCCGGTTATAATATGTAACCATTTGTAACTTTACCGGTAACCATAGCAGAAACCCGGAGAACAGATGACTGAAAATATTCCTGACGAAACAATAATGCAGATTATAAAAGAGGGGAATCTCGCTGAGATGTCAGTTCTGTTTGAAAGATATCATCTGAAGCTTTTTAATTTCTTCCTGAAGATGGGTCTGAAGAGAGATATCAGTCAGGATCTTACCCAGAATCTGTTTTACAGGCTGTTAAAATACAGGAATTCATATAAGGAAGGAAACAGTGTCAGGTCGTGGATATACCAGATTGCCCGAAATCTGCATGCTGATCACTATAATCAGCAGAAGAAAAGAGAAGATCTTATTATGCAGACCGAAACTATATCGGGGGAAATGACCGACGAATCAGATAATTACGAAGAAGAAGATTATGAAAAACTCGACAACGCATTTTCAAGGCTAAATGATTCTCAGAGAGAAATATTGGTGCTGAGCAGATATCAGGGTTTAAAGCATGCGGAGATTGCTGCTATTACAAACCAGTCTGTTCCTGCAATAAAGGTGGCGATACACAGAGCTATTAAACAGCTCAGGTGTGTTTATATGAAACAGATTTAATAATACTTGATATGAAATGTGAAGAACTTGAACCGATAATAATCGATTACCTCGACGGAAAGCTTGATAGTAATCGAAACCAGGAGATAGAAAAACACCTTGAAACGTGTGAGAGATGCCTCGATGAACTAAGGGACACACAGAAAATGCTTGAGCTGATATCCAATGAAGAAATGATAAAACCTGATGATTCAATGAGGATTAATTTTTATCATATGCTTCATAATGAAATACGGAAAAATGAAGACCGAACCAATGATCCCGTTACGATAAAGCAAATCAAATGGTATGACAAAAGTGTTTACCGGATTGCTGCCGGAATCGCCCTGTTGATATGCGGTACTTTCCTTGGAATTATTTTTAATTCAGGAAAAAATAATTCGGTTCAGGCTAAAGAAATTAGTAAGCTGAAATCAGAGATAAATGAGCTCAGGAAAACGGCTATGGTCACAATGCTTAAGGATGAATCTTCGAGTCACAGGATACAGGCGGTGAATTACACCGATGAAATGGATTCTCCTGATGAGAACATAATTGATGCTCTGGTGAAAACCCTTAATAATGACCGAAATTTAAATGTAAGAATGGCAGCAGCCTATGCTCTCGCAAAATTCAGTTCCAGGCGTTCGGTGTGCGATTCTCTGGTAAAGTCACTTTCTCTTCAGAACGATCCTATCCTGCAGATTACACTAATAAATATACTGGTAGATCTGGGCGAAAAAAGCGCGCTTGATCCGATTCAGCAGATCATAAACAGCGATGAGACACTGGATGAGGTGAAGACTGTAGCAGCAAAGGGAGCCAGGTTGCTGATTTAAATTAAATAGAGGATTGAATTCAATTATAAATAAACCAGATGAATACCGGATTCATCTGACTTAATTAAACTTAAAAAACGACATTATGAAAACTATTAAAACTAAAATGTTTCTGATTGCGATACTTCTGTCAGCCGGAATAGCTGGCGGGCAGGAACATAAAATCCCAGTACAGAATACAAAAGACGGCAAACTAATACTCAAAAACTTCACTAATGACCTGCCGGTTGAAGGGTACAGTGGAAATGAAATAATTATCACTTCAACTTCCGATGATTTTACCCCGCCCGAAAGGGCCAAAGGATTAAGGCCAATTTATCCCGGGGGAACCGATAATTCAGGTCTCGGACTTAATGTGGAAAAAGAAGGCAGTGTCGTCACTGTTGTTTGTATGCTTCCCATTACCAAAAGAGCTGATTATAAAATCAGGGTGCCTGATAATCTTTCTATTGAAATAGAAAGTGGTTGTGAACGATCGAGTAATTTATCAATTACTGGAATGAAAAATGAGATTGATATTCAGACCTGTCACGGTATTGACCTGAAGAATGTGACAGGACCTCTTGTTCTTTCGACAATCAGCGGCGACATAAATATTGTATTCAGCAGTTTAGCGCCGGATAAGCCTATGTCGATCAATGCAATAAGCGGAGAAATTGATATCACCCTGCCTGCTAAAACTGCAGCAAATCTCGACCTGAAAACAATAAGTGGCTCCTTCTATTCAGACTTTGAATTTACTCAGACAAAGGATAACCTTAAAAGAGTCGGCGGGAATGAACTTGGTTATGCCCTGAACGGTGGCGGCCCAAAATTCAGTATTGCTACTGTAAGCGGCAATGTATATGTCAGGAAGGGTAATTAACAACCCTTCCTTTTTCAGATATTTAAACATTTCATTCTTAACTTCATGAGAACAATTGCGTTTTTCATAGCAGCATGGTTGTGCTATACAGCCGCCAGCGCTCAGCAAAAAACAGAAAAGAACATAAGCTTTGCCGGGAAAGAATCTGTGGAACTGAATATCCAGATTGCCGATTCTATAGAACTCCACACATGGAACAGAAATGAGATCCTCGTATCTGCATCGGTTAACATCAATGAAAATAAAGATAACGATGCATACCAGATCTCATTCGGGGAAACAGGTAAAATGGTTGATATATCAGCAAATTTTAAAAAGGACTATTTTAAAGGAAATAATAACTGCTGCAACAAATCCGACATAAGATGGAAGATCTTTATTCCTGAAAAAGCATATTTCTCAATTGAGACAATAAACGGGAATATCACCATTGCCGGTGCAACGCAAGGAATGAATGTGAAAAGCATCAGTGGATTCATTGATCTGGCAGTTCCCGAAAACAGGCAGGCGGATATTGAATTTTCAACAATCGCAGGTACTGTATACTCAAACCATTCCCTGGCTCCTTCAAATATAAGCAGCAGAAGTCATTCTGTTATTAAAGAAAAACTTAACGACGGCGGCCAGCTGATAAAGCTTGAAACAATAAGCGGTGATATCTTCTTCAGAAAATCAATATGAAGAAGGTGTGGGGTTCGGGGTATGTGGTTTGGGGAATGTGGTACGTGGTACGGAGTGTGAGGAAATTAAATTTTCAGAAAATTAATGCAGCGGGATGGATTATTTTGTGTCTTTAACTGGTATATGGTTTAACAATCGGACAGATCAAAGCCATGAAAACAAATAACCTCAAAGGGATTATTCTTGGTTTACCATTATTCCTTCTATTTTCAGGCGGGTACTCTCAGGAAGCTATTGAAAAAAAAATCTATAATACGAAAGCAGCCAATTCTCCTCCTGTTATTGACGGACTTGACAAAGACGAATGCTGGAATACAGTAGAATGGAGTGGTGGTTTCATCCAGATGCAACCTGAAGAAAACAAGCCCCCTTCACAGGAAACGGCGTTTAAGATCGTATATGACGATAATAATCTTTATGTATTTATCAGAGCTTTTGATACTGAGCCTGACAAAATCAGCAGGATAGTTACACGCCGGGATAATTTTACCGGGGATCTGGTTGAAATCAATATCGACAGTTACTTCGATAAACAGACAGCATTCTCTTTCAGTGCTATGGCCTCCGGAGCTAAAGGTGATGAGGCAATTACTCAGGACGGCAATAACTGGGATGACAGCTGGAATCCAGTCTGGTTTCTCTCAAC